>CBDUSJ010000083.1:0-8866 GCA_965369845.1 uncultured bacterium
GACTAAATAATTTTAATTCACCTTCGGTTTTTAAAATTATAGTCTCATTTAATCCTTCTTCCGTTAACAAATAAAACTCTATTTCCTGACCCGGAGAAAAAGATTTATTCCCAGGGGTTCTGTATTTATATCTATTTTGTTTTCCGGAATTCCGGCTTGAAGAGCGAAAGATTTTAATTCTTCCACCGACCGGTGATGCAAGAACCAGTCGCCAAGTATCTCCATGATTTTTTTGGAAGGATTTGCATTATTGAAATTTCCTATTATCATCTCGCCATCATTATCAACAAACTCATAATATTTTTTTAAAAGATATACAAAATGTTTATCCTTGAAATAATCAAATAAACCGGCGCTCCAGATAAGTTTGTATTTTTTTTCAGAATCAAAACGAATTACATTATGATGATAAAAAGTCATCCGTTTCAAATACTTCCTGTTTTTAATTTTTGCATAATCGATTGCTCTTTTATCGAGGTCGAGTAAATCGAAAACCAGGTGAGTTTCGGGATGAACACCTAAGAATTCATAAACTTCCGAAACCGGCCCGCTTCCAAGTATCAACACTTTATTATTATCAATATCATCCTTGTAATAAAGCTCGGTAAGTATTTTTATTGCAAGATTTTTGCGATTAACCACAGCTTTTGCCGCAGGCAGTTTATGAAAAAATAAATCCCATTTTCTGTATTTCGGATCAGGGTTAACGTAATGCTGATATATTTTTTCGATAATAAAAAAATCGCCATTATATCCAAATGGTTTTGTAAACGAAAACCCGATTATTGTTGAAGGATTCAAAATCGGATGCATTAATTCTCTAAACTCGTGAATATCACCAGGTTCGATTTTATCGACCAGATCCAGTATTTTGGAGAAATCGTCATTATTGGGTCCGTTCTTTTCGAATAAGTTTGAAATAAAATTTATATCCGTAGAAATAACTACTGTATTGTTCATTTTTAGGTTCGACATAAAAAAAATTATTTTCCAAGCATGGCTTCAACTTTCTCTTTTCTGTCTTCATCCACAGGTATTACTACCATTTTGTCGGCAATGATAATTTCGGGGAATTTTGCCAAAAATATTTTTTTATTCGATACAATAAAATTATCGTTTACACGGATAAATATATCGGTTGGAAGAATATTCTCAAACTCATCGATCGGCTTATCAGATTTCAGGGTATCATCAGCTAAGTATAAAATTGTTTCCATTCCGTCGCTTTCAAGATAATAAATATCGTCATGTTTAATTTTTTCTAGTCCTTTTTCGCCTTGTATAAAAATTTCTTCTGTCTTTTTCCGAGCAAAGAATTCGTGAAACCGGTCGCTTTCCATTTTCGATTTAATATCGCTTTCGAATTTATACCTTGCTATTTCTATATTTGTCTGAAGATCTTTTTCAGTAAAAGGCTTAATGATATATCCGTATGGCAGCGATATTTTGGCTTTTTGGATAGTCGAAATATCAGCATTTGCCGTTAGATAGATTATCGGCACATTATGTTTCTGTCCGATAATGTTTGCAGCTTCTATTCCTGTCATCTTGCCTTTCAATATAATATCCATTAAAATTATATCCGGCAGGTTTCGTTCAACTTCTTCGAGAGCTGCCTTTCCTGTTGCAACCGAATTTTGCACTTTATACCCCAGACTTTCAAGGCTTTCTTCAATATCAGTAGCAACCAAAATTTCATCTTCAACAATTAATATTTTCAATTCCGACATATTTCTAAATATTTTAAATTTTAAAGCAAATGATAAATTTTGTTCCTTCCGAAAAATCCGATTCTATCGTACCATCAATTTGTTGGATGAGTTTGTTAACGATTTTCAGTCCCAGCGATTTTGACTTTTTCCAGTCGAACGATTTATCCATTCCCACGCCATTGTCGCTTACCGATAGTTCAAATTCACCCTCTCCGGTTTTAATTAGCTTAATTTCTATTATTCCTACATTTTTTTTCGGGAATGCGTATTTTAAAGAATTAGAAATAAGTTCGTTAAGAATTAAACCGCAAGGGATACCGGTATCGATAGGCATATAAATATCTTCAATATCAAATTTGAATCTGACTTTTCTTTGTTGTTCGGCGTATGAGCGTGATAAATTACAGGCAAGGCTTTTTACATAATTCAGAAATTTTATATCGGCGAGATTTTCACTTCTGTACAGATTTTCATGTATCAGCGCCATTGAGTGGATACGATTCTGACTTTCAGCAAGAACATCTTTTAGTTTTATATCGTCGATAAGCCGAGCTTGCATTTTAAGAATGCTCGAGATGATCTGCATATTATTTTTAACTCTATGATGAACTTCTTTAAGCAAAATTTCTTTTTCTTTAAGCGAGCGTTTCAGATTTTCCTCAGCTTGACGACGTTTTTTATCCTTCACAACAATCTCTTTTTTTATCAGGATTGTATCGGTAAGTTCCCGTATGAGAGAAAATAACTTTTCAGTTTCAACAGGTTTGATAAGGTATCCGTTTACACCAAGATCTATTGCTTTAAGAAAATATTCCTTAATGCTGTATGCGGACATAACGATGACTTTAATTTCAGGGTTTATCTGCTTGATATGTTTGATCATTTCAAGCCCATCCATTACCGGCATGCTTATATCGGTGATGATAAGATCGGTAAAATGTTTTTTAAAAAGCTCAAGTCCTTCCTTACCATTTTCAGCAATATAAAACCGGTTGACTTTAACAGAGATAATTTGTTCGTAAAGAAACCTGACAGTTTCATTATCCTCCACAAACAAAACTGAAACATCAAATTTTTCTAATACTTCTTCCATCTGGTTCCTGATTTTTAAATTTCAGTATTTTATTAACCGGAAATATATTTTCCTATCAGTTCAATAAATTTAATCAGGTTAATCGGTTTAGCGATATAATCGTTGCAACCTGCATTTATGCTTTTTTCCCGGTCGCCATCCATTGCATAAGCCGTTTGAGCAATAACAGGAAGTTCCGGTTTAATTTTCTTAATTTTTTTTGTGGCTTCAATACCGTTCATCAAGGGCATCCTGATGTCCATCAGAACCAGGTCGATGATATTATTTTTCTTACATTCTTCCACAGCTTCCAAGCCATTTTTGACCCAGATAAGGTTTACCCCAGTCTTCCGCAACGATTTCTTCACAAGCATGTAATTTGTTTCCACGTCTTCAGCTACTAAAATAATCTTGTCTTTCCAATTAAATTCCATTGCTATATTTTTTAAATGTTTAACTTTTTGTTTCGATTTTTTACCTGTAAAATAAGGCAAAGTAAAATAAAATACAGAACCTTTACCAGGTTCCGATTCAACCCAGATGTCCCCGTCAAGTAATTTTATAAATGCTTTCGTAATAGCAAGGCCAAGTCCACTACCATCATGCTCAGGTTCATTATTAAGATTTGCCTGCATAAAACGCTCAAAAATCACTTTTTTAAGTTCTTCGGATAATCCTGTGCCGGTGTCTTTAACATAAAAATACAATAAATCTTCACCTTTGGCAGAATATCCCATTTCCACATATCCTTCATTGGTGAATTTACAAGCATTGCTCATCAGATTTATCAAAATCTGTTTAAGTCTGGTACGATCAGAAACAATGTACGAATCCTCGTTCAAGAGTTCGTTTTTACAATAAAGTTTGAGACCTTTTTTTCTTACATTCCTGTCAGTATGGAAAAACTCAAGAATTTCGTTCATTAATTCGTTAAGCGAAAATTCGGTTTTTACTAATTCGAGTAAGCCTGCTTCAACTTTAGAAATATCAATAATATCATTAATCAAAGTTAAAAGATGATTGCCATTCGAAATAATGATATCTACAAATTCCTTCATTTCTTCATCGCTTTCTGCTTCCTGCAAAAGACTCGCAAAACCAATGATGCCATTCATCGGCGTCCTGATCTCATGGCTCATATTTGCCAGGAACGCCGATTTCAGCCTGTCGGATTGTTCTGCCTTGTCTTTGGCTTTTCTGAGTTCATGTTCAATTTTAATTCTGTTATCAATTTCTTCCCGAAGTTCAATGTTGCTGTTTTTGAGTTCTTCGGTTCTTTGTTCTACTTTTATCTCCAAATTTTTATTGGCTTTTTCTACCTTAATTTTCTGATAATTAACTTCTTTGTTGAGATAGAAATCACGTCTTATATAAAGTTCAATATAATAGCTTCCAAACATCCCGATAAGATTTGCGCTAATATAAAAAAAGTCGTTGCTGATAATAAATTCGGTAGGATTATCTGTAAAGAAAAATGCACCAACATTATATATGATCACAGTAACCCATCCGGCAATTGAAGCTAAGTAAAAACGTAGCTTAATAAAAAAGTAACCTGCCGAAAATATCAGCATTAATCCTGCACAATATTCATATTTTTCGGGCACAATTATCGTCATCACTGTAATACCAACTCCAGCTATAATAAATGAGATAAATAACAGAAGCTGCCATATACGTCTAAAGCACTTGGTAAATGAAAGAACAAGAACAATAATAAATAAGGGTATTACAATTAGGAATCGAATACTCAAGAATAAATTCGTAAAATCAGGAGCCACAATAAAATCGAAGTATCCAAAAATCCCGTAAAGGATAATAAACAAAATAAACGACATCCGAACCTGCGTTAAAGAATCTTTGTAATATTGTTGCAGAAACAGGTTTTCACTTTTACCATCAAATGATAAAGTGAATTTGTTTAAATTCATTTCACTAATTAGTGAATGTTTATCAGCCATTGAAGGGAATCCTTAAAGTTACTATTTTGTTCAGGCAGTTAGGTGAAATTCAGCTATTAATTGTAAATAAAAATACATTGTCTTCAACAAAAGTATAAAATTATTTTAAATACAATTTTTTTCACAAAATAAAATTAACCATTTTACAGAAATTCATTTCCAAATTTTCCATATAAAAATTAAGAAATTCTCAAATTTTCGTTCAATAGCGTACACCAAAATTTTAAAAATCGAACACTTAATAATTATTTTTTCAATTATAGATTATAATATTGTTGGTTATCAGGTTGTTTTATAATTTGGCACAATAAATGAAAGTTACGGTAGCGTAAAAAATTAACCTCTAAGTAAATGAGCAAATTAATTCACCTTCCAAATATCAGCAGCGAATTGGAACAAAAACTTTTACAGGTGAATGTCGATACTCCTGATAAATTGCGGGAAAAAGGCAGCCGTAATGCTTTTGTCAGAATTAAAACCATCGACTCAAGCGCTTGTTATGATATGCTTCTGGCGCTTGAAGGCGCTGTACAAGGGGTTTTGATCGAGGAGTTAGACCCGACTATCAGACAGGAATTAAAAAAATTTATGGAAATTTTTAATCAATGATTGAAGGGTTAAAGAGTTGAAAAGTTGAAGGGTTGAAAAGTTGAAGGGTTGAAGAGTGGAAAGGTTGAAGAGTTGAAAGGTCGAAGAGTTAAAAAGTTGAAAAGTTTACCCTGTGGAATGTGAAACGAAGTGTAACTATTCTATCAGGGTTGAAGGGTTGGAAAGTTGAAAGGTTGAAGAGTTGAAAAGTTGAAGAGTTGAAAGGCAAACAATTATTTGTAACATAATAATAAATCTATCGTCTAAATCACTAAATAAAATTTATTAAAATTATGATTAAAACTACAGGTCTTACTAAGATATTTCGCACTGACGAAGTTGAAACAACAGCTTTAAATAAAGTGTCTTTCGGAGTAAAAAAAGGGGAATTCGTTGGTGTAATGGGACCTTCAGGTTGTGGAAAATCAACGTTACTAAATATTTTAGGGTTACTTGATAATCCTACGGATGGCGAATATTTTTTTCTGGAACATGAAGTTTCAAATTTTAAAGAAAAACAAAGAGCCTTACTTCGTAAACAAAATATTGGCTTCGTATTTCAAAACTTTAACCTGATTGATGAACTAACTGTTTATGAAAACGTTGAATTACCACTGATATATCTTGGTTACAAATCGTACGAAAGAAAAATTAAAGTGGAAGAAGCGCTGGAACAAATGCAGATAATTCACCGCAAAAAGCATTTTCCGCTCCAGCTTTCCGGAGGCCAGCAACAAAGGGTTGCAGTTGCCAGGGCGGTTGTCGCCAAGCCGCACCTTATTTTGGCCGACGAGCCAACAGGTAATCTCGATTCGGCGCATGGCGAAGAGGTTATGAACCTTCTTGAACAACTTAATAAAAACGGAACTACCATAGTAATGGTTACACACTCTCAGCGCGATGCCGAATACAGCCACCGTATCGTTCGCCTTTTCGACGGACAAATTGTTACCGAAAACATCAAGGAAAAATTTATTCTTTAATTTTAAAAAACTCATCAGGATATTATCATGTTTATTAGTTATTTAAAAATCGCTATCAGAAATATTACCAAGAATAAATTTTATTCAATTATCAACATTCTTGGGCTGGCCATAGGTATTGCTTCTTTTATTTTCATCCTTCTCTTTATTACTGAAGAATTATCATACGACAAATATCATGAGAAAGCATTACGGATTTATCGCATCGAATCGGATTTTACAATATCTAATAAGCATGATCAGTTTGCGATAGTGCCGGTGCCAATGGCCCCTGCATTAAAAATCGAATTTCCGGAAATAGAAAGCTTCGTAAGGTTTAGAGGGGCAGGAAACACACTTATAAAATATAAAGATAAGGAATATTACGAGGATAATTTCTTTTTCACCGATTCAACAATCTTCGATGTTTTTACGCACGAATTTGTTATGGGAAATCCACGTACTTGCCTCACAGAACCCTATTCAATAGTTTTTACCGAAAAAACCGCAAAAAAATATTTCGGCAATGAAAATCCGATGGGTGAATTTATCAAATCCGGAAGCGGAAATTCATACAAAATTACGGGGGTGATTAAAAACCTACCTTCAAATTCACATCTAAAATTTGATGCCTTGTTATCGGTATCCACCCTTGCCGATATGATGGGGCAGGATAATTTCAACAGTATGGAACCTATCGCTTTCTGGAATATTGGAGTCTATTCATACCTGTTATTAAATGAAAATAGCGAGATAAGTAGCATACATGAAAAATTTCCTGCTTTCTATGAAAAATATATGAAACCTATCGGCGACCAGGTTAACGCGAGTTTCAACCTGATGTCAACTCCATTGGCCGACATTCATTTCTCGGGTAATTTGTCTTCTGATCAGCCAAAAGGCAATATTGCCTATATTTATATTTTTTCTGCCGTAGCTTTGTTTATTTTATTAATCGCAGCCATCAACTACATGAACATGGCTACCGCCCGTTCGGCCAAACGTGCCAGAGAAGTTGGGATAAGGAAAGTGGCGGGGGCTTTTAAAAGTCAGTTAATTAAACAGTTTCTTAGCGAGTCAATCGTTTTAACCATACTGGCATTGATAATTGCAATAATTATTGTTTATAGTCTTCTCCCCGATTTCAACACACTTTCGGGAAAGGAACTTCAATTCGACTTTTTCTCAAACCCGGCGTTTTTCATTAAAATTTTACTTGTTTCAATTGTTATCGGGATTATTTCAGGTAGTTATCCTGCTTTTTATCTATCGTCGTTCATGCCTGTAAAAGTGCTAAAAGGCTCTACGGGAATTTCAGGCAAACAGGGTGGTTTATTAAGAAAAATCTTGGTTGTATTCCAGTTTTTTATTGCTATAGTTATGATAATAGGAACCATCGTTGTTTCAAATCAGTTAAATTTTCTGAGGAACAAAGACCTTGGTTTTGATAAAGATAATTTAGTTGTTCTGGAATTGCAGGATTCAACATTCAGAAGCAAAATTGAAACATTTAAAAAAGAATTACTAAACTACCCGAATATTCTTGGTGTAACAAATTCGACCGGCATTCCGGGGCAAAATAACTGGATACAAGTTGTACGGATTGAAAAAGACAACGATATGATTGATAACGCAGTAATCCTCACCCAAACAGATTACGACTATCCCGATGTTTTAGGCCTTGAAATTGTTGAAGGCAGAAATTTTGATGAAAAAATGGGCACCGACAAGGAAGAAGCAGTTCTGATTAATGAAACCATGGCCAGGCAATATGGTTGGGATGAACCGCTTGGCAAAAAAATTCATTATGGTTTTGACCTTGACGGAAGCGGAGGAAGGATGTTGAAAGTTATCGGTGTTGTCAGGGATTTTCATTTTAATTCGCTGCACAACAAGATAGAGCCGATTATTATGTTCATCAGCCCAAGGCCCCGTTATTTTCTTACTGTAAAAATCAATAGCAACAATTTCAGGCAGGCAATTGATAAAATCGAAGAAAAGTGGAATGAATTTGGCGCAAGCCGAACATTCAATTATAACACTCTTGAAGATACCTGGGACGAAATGTATGATGCAGAAAAACGTTTGAGCACAATATTCAGAATTGCTACAATTTTAGCAATCTTTATCGCTCTGCTCGGATTACTTGGACTTTCTTCGTTTACTGCCGAACAAAAAACAAAAGAAATCGGAATACGGAAAATTTTTGGAGCCACACCCGGTGTAATCCTCGGTCTGCTTTATAAAGAGTTTCTCATTCTTATACTTATTGCTTTTGTTCTGGCAATACCTGTTGCATGGTGGAGACTGGACATCTGGTTGAATTCAAGTTTTATTTATCGCACCAACATTTCTGTGTGGTCATTTCTGCTTGCCGGATTTTTTGCTGTAATTATCAGCATGTTGACAATAAGTTTCCATGCAATAAAAGCAACTCAAAGCAATCCTATCGATTCAATAAAATGCGAATAATACTTTCCGGATTGATCCCATGAAACACACATGATTATTTTTTATACTTACAAGGGTATGATTATTTTTAAAACAAAAAATTATATTCGCGCATCCATC
>CBDUSJ010000084.1:0-8846 GCA_965369845.1 uncultured bacterium
CAAAAAAATCGGAAAGCCTTTTCGATGCCTTGTTATCGGCATCAGTACTTACCCGTGAAGAAATTCAGAAATCGGGCGCAGTTACAATTCCTGAAGTTTTAAGACTTGTACCTGGCTTAATTGTCAGGGAAATTACGACAGGAAATTACGACATTCATATCCGGGGAAATGATGATATACAGGGAGAAAAACTTAATTATGCCCAAAATACGATTTCACTTGTTATGATTGATAACCGTATTGTTTACAATTATTTTCAAGGAGGCACATTTTGGGAAACACTTCCGGTATGTATTAATGATATTGAAAGGATTGAGGTTGTTCGTGGGCCATCTTCTGCCTTATACGGGCCAAATGCCGTTTCGGGAGTAATCCATATTATCACCATAAAAGAAGAATATAATGACGGTAAACTACACGCAAACGCAAATCTCCAGGCCGGGACATTAAATTCTAAAATAGCAAGTACATCAGTGAGTTATGGCGGGATTGAAAATCTTGACTTAAGGGTATCCGGTAATTATACTTTTCTCGACCGCTCTCAGGATAATTATTATTCACGCTATCTCGGAAGATATACTACAAGGGATTCGCTTGCCATTATAACCAAACCTGGACCATTACCGGGCGCAACGGTACCCCTTCTTCCAAATGCAAAGGAGTGTTTTCCCAATCCGGCAAATGCAATGGATAAATATGGCGCTAATCTTTTTGCAAATTATAAATTAAACGAACATGTTGACTTTAATCTTTCGCTCGGTTTGCAAGGCTCCCAGGTACAAACAGTTTATATTGATAAAGATATCGAACCCATGAATACCCGGAAATCAAATTCAGGATATATAAATTTCCAAACTGATGTTTACGGTTTTGTTGCCATGGTTTCGTATTTGGGGGGGGAGCAAAACCCGAGACTTGGATTTAAAAATCCAAACTCTCATTATGATATGAAGAATTTGGATGCTGTCCTGGAATACGATTATTCTTTTAAAAACCTAACTATCAGGCCGGGGATTAGTTATCAGAATTGTTCTTACGATACAAGACCATATTCCGATTCAACAAACAAATCGATTATTGAAGGTAAAAAAGAGCTGTCAACATTTGCTGCACATATCAGGGCCGAATACCTTTTATTAGAAAAATGGAAACTGATGGCAGCATTGCGTTATGACAAATATAACCAACCTGATGACCCATATTTTTCGTACCAGTTTGCCACAAGTTATAAAGTAAGCGATAAATCTATGATCAGGGCTGTACTTTCAAGGGCAAACCAGGGGCCTTTTATGCTCGTTATTTATTCTGATCTTGATCTTCTTGTAAATCCCATTTACAACATGCATTTTACAATTAAAGGAAATGAGAATATTAAACTACCAACTATGGATATGCTTGAAGTAGGTTTCAGAAATAAGTTGACTTCAAAAATCCAGACCGACTTTGAATTTTTCTACTCAAAAATGAAAGATTTTACTTATCCGGTGGCTAATCCTCAAAATCCTTTGGCTTTTGAGTATCAAAACCTACCTGTTAAGGCAACTCAGCTTGGAATGACCGGTAGTATTGATTTCATACTGAGCAATAAATTCCGTATAAAAGCATGGGGGACTTTACAAAATACTATCCTTACCAATATTGAAGCAAAAATAAATGATTCAACAACAATAATGCTTGATGAAAAACACAGATGGACACCAACTTTCTACGGCGGCGCATTATTGGATTATTCACCCATTTCTAAACTGAATTTCTTCACAAGTATCTATTTTTATTCTAAAGAAAACTTTAGTAATTTTATGCAGGATTACAATTCGTCCGGAATCAATTTTGAAGCAAAAACTGTGGTTGATTTAAAAATATCATATAAATTCTGGAAAAATAATTCGGTTTTTTTCAATGCAAGAAATCTTTTATTTGATGATAAACCGGAATTTGCTTATGGCGATAAAACTTATGGGATGTATATTTTTGGGCTGAACTTGTCGTTTTAAAGTTATGAATTTTATCCATACTTTGGTTGTCATGCTAACAGGTTATAAAAATTGATAACTAGTCAAAAGAAGAATTGATAACAGTATTACTAACATAAATTTAATTATTAGATTATTTTAAATTTATGCAAAATGAATGAAGAAAAAGAAAAATACGTAAATCCATTTACCGATTTTGGGTTTAAAAAATTGTTTGGTGAAGAACCGAATAAAGATTTACTAATTGATTTTTTGAATGAAATACTAAAAAACGAATCAAAAATTAGGCATTTAACATACAAAAAATTAGAAAAATTAGGAGAAATAGTTGAAGAAAGAAAAGCCGTTTTTGATTTATATTGCGAAAATGAACATGGAGAAAAATTTATAGTAGAAATACAAAAAGCCAAACAAGATTTTTTTAAGGATAGAACAATTTTTTATTCCACTTTTCCAATACGAGAGCAAGCTATAAAAGGTAGCACGTGGAATTTTGAACTAAAATCGGTTTATTCGATTGGGATTTTGGATTTTCGGTTTAATGACCGATACAAAGACAAAACCATTGTAAACGAAGTAAAATTGATGGATACGAAAAAGAAAACAGTTTTTTATGATAAGCTGACATACATTTATATACAAATGCCAAATTTTACAAAAACAGAAAAAGAATTAAAAACACATTTTGATAAATGGCTTTATGTTTTAAAAAATTTACATAAATTTCAGGATCATCCTAAAATACTGTCAGAAAAAATATTTAATAAATTGTTTAAAATTGCAGAAATATCTAATTTTACAAGAGAAGAATACGAAGAATAAGAAAGAAGTTTAAAATCATATATAGATATACAAAATACGATGGATTACGAATATAAAAAAGGTAAAAAAGAAAAAGCAATGGAAATAGCAAAAAAAATGATTAAAAAAGGAATGGAAATTCCCTTTTTAATTGAAATTACAGGTTTAACCGAAGAAGAAATTGAAATATTACAAAAAGAAATTGAAAAAACAGTAAACGAATAAACGAATAAACAAATTACACTATGAATAAAAACAGTTTATTACTTTCAGTTATCTTTCTTTTACTTGTCGTGGCAGTAAATGCCCAGAGCGAGAAATTGCAAACCGTGTTTATCTATAACTTTACAAAACATATTGAATGGCCACCCGATTATAGTTCCGGAGATTTTATAATCGGGGTGTTGGGAAATTCTCCCATCATTGAAGAAATAGAAAAACTTGCAGAAAGCCGAAAAATTGGAAACCAAAAAATTATTATAAAAAAATATCGTACTACCGATGATATTAGACGGTGTAATATTATTTTTATCCCAAAAAACAAATCAGGAGAAATAGGGAATGTTCTGTTGAAAACAAAAAACAACAGTACTCTCATCATTACAGAAAAAGAAGGGATGGCTGTTGCGGGAGCGGCTATTAATTTTGTTATCAAAGACAATAAACAAAAGTTTGAACTCAAAAAGAGCAATGCTACAAAGTATGGCCTGAAAGTAAGTTCCGATCTTGAACGATTGGCAATAATAGTAAAATAGGATTTTAAAAGTTGAAAGTTATAAAGTTGAAAGTTTTAAGTTATAAACTTTAAGAACTTTAATAGAATAATAAAGATTTAATAATTTATTAATAAAAAAGATGAAATTTCGGTTTTCAGTTTCAAATAAGTTGATCATAGGATTCGGTATCATTACTCTTGGTGTTTTAATTAGCAGCATACTTACTTACATTACTCTTGATAAAAACAGAAAAGTGAGCGACGAGATCACAAAAGTTTATTCGCCATCGGTTTCATACCTGAACGAATTATTGTCTCAGATGAATAATTCGAAAATGCTGATCAAAAACTGGGTTTACATTGACAAAAAAAGCAATACACCCGATAAAATCAAATTGAAAGAACTTCATTCGAAAAATTTTCCCGAACTTATTGAAAAACTCAGAAAAATATCGGAGAAGTGGAATGAAGATCAGCGTAAAACATTTAGCAAAATTTTTACTGCAATAAACGACACCCTTTTCAAAAAGCATAAATACGTGATGAATTTGCTTAGCAGCTTCGATGATTATGAAGATGTTATGATAGTGTTCGAAGTTAATCCCATGGTTGAAGAAGGGGGTGAGGTGATGGTAACAACAGATAAAATCACCGAAAAACTTACTCTTCTTACAAAAGGACAGGAAGAACAGGTTGAAAGCGCTCTTAAAAAAATGGAATCATCATTTAACTGGTTCCAAAACATGGTGATGATCATGGGAATTATCCTGGTTATTGTTGCTACAGTTGCGGCATATCTAACAACCAGGTCGCTTGTGAAGCCGATAGATTTCCTAAAAAAAATTATCTTATCGATGAGCAAGGGAGTTTTACCGCAAGAAAAAATTGAAAGCGGAAATGATGAAATTGGCGATATGTCGAAAGCTATTAATCTTCTGGTCGATGGATTAAAAGATACTTCCCGGTTTGCCAGCGAAATTGGAAAAGGAAATTTTGATGAAAATTATCAGGCTCTTAGCAATAAAGATGTTCTTGGGAATTCTCTTTTACAAATGCGTTCTAATCTGCAAGAGCTTTCAAAAACCAATGAATCAAATAATTGGTTTCAAACTTCGGTTATGAGGATCAGCGATATTATGCGTGGGGAAAAAACGGCAAAAGAACTTGCTAATCAATTATTGTCATTACTTGCCGAATTATTGGATGCTCAACTCGGCGTTTTATATACTGCGGATACAAATGGCTCATTTGTCCTGACCGGCACTTATGCTTACGATGTAAGGAAAGATAACAAAACCAGTTTTAAGAAAGGCGAAGGCCTTGTGGGGCAGGCAGTTGTCGAACAACGCACAATCCTTTTTACCGACCCGCCAAAAGATTATATTTATATTCAGTCGGGTTTGGGGAAAATAGCTCCCGGAAATATTCTTGTATCTCCGCTTGTTTACCAGAATAAAGTAATTGGTGTAATTGAACTGGGAACAAGCCGGAAAATGAATAAACTTCAAATGGACCTTGTTAAACAAATTGCAGAAAGTACTGCAATTGCATTTAATTCTATCAAAACCAGAGGTGAAATGCAAAATATGCTGAGTACAACCCTCGATCAGGCCGAAAAACTTCAAATCCAGCAAGAAGAGCTCAAGAACAAGAATGAAGAGTTGCAGGTACAGCAAGAAGATCTCAAGAACAAAAATGAAGAATTGCAGGTTCAGCAGGAAGAACTTAGAGTTGCTAATGAGGAACTTGAGGAACAGACCAGATCGCTGAAAAAATCTGAGGAAGATCTTAAAACCCAGCAGGAAGAACTACAAGTAACCAATGAAGAATTGGAGGAAAAAACCAAGTCTCTCGAAACTCAAAAAATGAAAATATCAAATAAAAACCTGGAACTTGAAGTTGCACGTGATAATATTGAACAAAAAGCAAAAGAACTGGAAATTTCGAGTAAGTACAAATCGGAATTTCTTGCAAACATGTCGCATGAACTCAGAACTCCGCTAAACAGCCTTCTGATACTTTCGAGAGACCTTGCCGATAACAAAAACAAGAATCTTTCGGATGACCAGATTGAATCATCTGAAATAATTTATAAAAGCGGTAACGATCTTTTACTCCTTATAAATGAAATACTCGATCTTTCAAAAATTGAGGCAGGGAAAATGCACCTTAATTTAGAAAATATAAAAATTCAGACAATCAAAGAAAATATTATCCGCCAGTTTAAACCAATCACAAATCAGAAACAACTTTCGATGAATGTAAACATTGATAATAATGTTCCCGAAAGTATCGTAATGGATATTCAGAGGTTAGAGCAAATCATTAAGAACCTTATGTCGAATGCCATAAAATTTACTACCGAAGGCGGGATTACTGTTAATGTTCATCTTCCGGACCCGGGAGTTGACCTTTCGCGCAGTGGACTAAATGTGGATGAATCACTGTCAATATCGGTTGTCGATACCGGAATCGGAATTCCAAAAGATAAACAGCTTGCTATTTTTGAAGCATTCCAACAGGCTGATGGCGGAACTTCCAGAAAATACGGCGGCACCGGGCTAGGGCTGTCAATTTCGAGGGAACTTGCCAAATTACTCGGTGGCGAGATAATGCTACGAAGTGAACCCGGAAAAGGTTCAACATTTACATTGTACATTCCTCTAGATCTTAAAAAGAAAGAATCAGAGACTGAAAAGGAAGATGAAAAACGTTTTATTGCAACTCAAAAACCGGTAATGAGACGCGTACGGAAACCCCCGGAAATTATTTCACAACCTTTACAAATTACACCCTCGGTTCAAAAAGTGGAAGCAATTGATGATGACCGGAATAATATTAAGAAAAATGATAAAGTAATTCTGATTGTTGAAGACGATCCGAACTTTGCAAAAATCCTGCGTAAACAGGGACATGAAAAAGGCTTCAAATGTGTTGCCAGCGCTACTGGTGAGGAAGGGCTGAATCTGGCCGAACAGAATAAACCCGATGCTATTATTCTCGATATTAAACTTCCCGGTATCGATGGTCTGTCGGTTCTTGATAAATTAAAAGAAAACCCAAAAACCCGTCATATTCCGGTTCACATGATGTCGGCTATTGAAGAAACTATCGATGTGTATAAAAAAGGAGCCATTGGTTATCTTACAAAACCTGTAAAATCTGAAGATATTGTGAAAGCTTTCAATAAAATTGAGGGCTTTATCGACCGCAAAATGAAAGATTTATTACTTGTTGAAGATGACGATAACATGAGAAAAAGTATTAAAGTAGTCATTGGAGAGGTCGATGTTAAAATATCAGAAGTGAAAACCGGTCAGGAAGCTATCGAAGCATTAAGAAACGATACATTTGACTGCATGGTTCTTGATCTTGGCTTACCGGATATGAGTGGATTTGAACTTTTGAAAAAACTTGAATCTGACGAACACACCGAAATTCCGCCAATTATTGTTTACACCGGCAAGGATCTTACAAAAGAGGAAAACGATGAACTTCAGAATTATACAAATTCTATAATTATTAAAGGTGTAAAATCTGCAGAAAGACTTCTCGATGAAACTGCGCTTTTTCTTCACCGTGTAGTTGACGACCTACCCGTCGATAAGCAGAAAATTATTATAAATTTACATGATAAAGAAAAATTATTCCAGGATAAAAAAATCCTCATAGTTGATGACGATATGCGCAATGTTTTTGCATTGTCAAAAGTTCTTAAAGGAAAAGGAATGAATGTGATTAAAGCTGTTAACGGGCAAATGGCGCTCGACATTCTGGAAAAAAACTCTGAAATCGATCTTATTCTTATGGATATTATGATGCCGGTTATGGATGGTTATGATGCCACAAAAAAAATCCGTAAACAACGGAAATTCGATAAATTACCGATTATTGCCCTTACTGCCAAAGCTATGAAAGAGGACCGCGAAAAATGTATCGAAGCCGGCGCAAGCGACTATATGGCAAAGCCTGTCAACATCGAAAAACTACTGTCGCTTATGCGTGTCTGGTTGTATAAATAATAAAAATAATGAAAGAAAATCCGAAAATACTGATTGTTGACGACAAACTTGAAAATCTGATTGCACTCGAAAAAGTTCTTAATGTTTTCGATGTTGATTTTATCAGGACTACATCCGGGAATGAAGCCCTTGTTATGACGCTGATATACGATTTTGCGCTGGCTATTGTCGATATCCAAATGCCCGAAATGGATGGTTATGAAACCGTAGAGCTGATGCGGCAGGAAGAAAAAACCAAACTATTACCGGTAATATTTGTTTCGGCTATTTATACCGAGGATTTTCATATCGTAAAAGGCATCGAAACCGGGGCTGTCGATTTTATTCCAAAACCCATTGTGCCGGTTATTCTTCGCGGAAAAGTAAAAGTATTTCTTGATCTTTATATTCATAAAACTCAGTTAGAAGATCTTGTTGAAAAACGAACATTCGAACTTAACAAAATAAATAAAAAACTGAAGCTGGAAATAGCAGAAAGAAAAAAAGCCAACCTTATTGCCGAGGAAGCTAAAGCTAAAGCCTTGGCAGCCGATAAACACAAATCTTCTTTTTTGGCTAACATGTCGCACGAAATCCGAACTCCGCTCAACGGAATTATAGGCATGATTGAAATACTAAAAAAAACTCCTCTTAATGAAAAACAAGTTGAATATGTTGACATAATAAGTTTCTCCGGTGCATGCCTGATAAGTATTATCAACGATATTCTTGATTTTTCGAAAATCGAATCGGGACAAATTCAACTCGAAGAAATAAATTTTAATTTGCATAAAAATATCGATGATACGTACAAACTGTTAATACATAAAGCACAGAATAAAAACATTAAATTCGATATCAAGATAGACCCCGGAGTTCCGGTTTATATCGTTGGCGACCCTCTCAGATTAGAACAAATAGTTATTAATCTTGTTAATAACGCAATAAAATTTACCGAGAAAGGAAGTGTTACCCTTGAAGTCAACACCATCTCACATGTTGGCGATAGCATTAAATTGATGTTTAAAATTATTGATACCGGAATTGGTATTTCAGAACAAGGGAAAAAGAAACTCTTCAAGGAATTTTCGCAGGCAGATGTCTCAACTTCCCGTAAACACGGAGGTTCGGGACTTGGATTATCAATCTCTAAAAACCTTGCAAAGATGATGAAAGGAGATATCGGGGTGATCAGTGAACATGGAAAAGGCTCTACCTTTTGGTTTACGGCAGTTTTTTATTTAGGGGAAAAAATGGATGAAGATAAAGAACGGAAAATAATACCTGAGAAAGAATCATTATCTAAAAGAAAACTTAATATACTTCTTGCCGAAGATAATATGAAAAACCATCGTG
>CBDUSJ010000085.1:0-8840 GCA_965369845.1 uncultured bacterium
CCCATTACGTAGATTTTGGCCAAGGAATTTTGGATTTGATAGATAAGATTTATATTGGTTGACAAAACACTAAAAAGTAAAAGATTTAATATGGCAAAAAAAGAATTGAAAAAATATGCAAAATCATTTGGGAAAAAAGAAAAGGTTTTAAATTATGCAAGTAATACATACCAATTAACAAGACCAGGTAAAGTTGATGCTGTAATGGCATTAATAAGAGAGTGTCAGCCAAAAGTATTGGAAGAATGGGGAAAATTCTATTTTGAAAAAGCATATACTAAATCCAAAAACCCGACAAAGATTTCAAAAGAAACACTAAATGAACTTGGTGAAAGATTATATGCAAAAATAACCGAAGTAGTAATTCCTGAATGGACAGCAGCATTTGAAGCATTGACACTACAAGACTGTAAAGATTATATTTACGAAGTAACGATTGTTCGTACTTATGATGGGTTTTTACTTGAGAAATCTGTTATTAACGACGGTCTTGCAAAGATATTCCCTGATATCGATTTTGAAGAATCAGACCCTGAATTAGATCATGCAGGTGATATTGACTATCTTGGGAGGGTTGGAAATAAAGCCTTTGGCATTCAAATAAAACCAATAACAGCAAATGCAAATTTTGGAAATTACAAAATAACAGAAAGAATGAATTCCAGCTTTCAAGATTTTGAAGATAAATATGGTGGTAATTTTTTTGTCATTTTTTCGACTCTTTCAGGAGATAAAAATGTTATTGTAAATACAGAAGTCATTAAATAAATAAAAGTAGAAATTGACAGATTAACAGAAAACGCCAGCTCGTAACTAATTTTAAAACTGTAACAGCAGATTATTCTTACTTCTGCAACAGATATTGTCTTGTTGATTGTATGAAACCCAGTAAAAATTATCATTTGCCGGTATTGATGTATCACCGGGTTGTCCGTTCAAGGGCTGAAGCCGGAAAACATAAAATATGGGTGTTGGAAAAAAATTTCAGAAAGCAGCTTGAATACTTGAAAACCGAAGGGTTTGAAACAATTACTTTCAAAGATATTGGTAAAGATCCGGATATGGATTTCAGCAATCCCAGGAAAATTATTCTCACTTTCGACGATGGTTATGAAGATAATTACACCTTGGCTTTTCCGCTGCTTAAAAAATATGGCTTCCGTGCCGTGATATTTCTGGTAACAAAATTGCACCAAAACGAGTGGGGAATAGTTGAAGGAGAGCTTGCGGTTTCGTTGTTGAATGCCGGACAAATTCAGGAGATGGATAACTGGGGCATTGAGTTTGGCGGGCACACCCAAACACACAAGGTTCTAAATATTATCAAAAATGAGGATGCCCGCGTTGAAATTTCGGAATGTAAAAATGATGTTGAGCAAATCACAGGGAAACCGGCCATTAGCTTTGCGTATCCATTTGGCGGCATCAACAATCAAATTAAAAAACTGGTGAGGGAATCAGGCTATAAATTTGGCATTTCAACAAATACCGGCCCGCTTGATTTTTTTGAAGACCCAATGCAAATTCGAAGAATTGAAGTAGGCCCCAAAACCTCGTCCCCAATTTTTAAATATAAAGTTAGTGGTGAGTATTTCACCCGAAAAAGTTTTTGGTCGTTTTTTTCAGCAAAATAATTAATAAGTATGAAAGTATCAGGATTTACATTTATCCGCAATGGCGTAAAATTTGACTACCCGGTTGTAGAGTCTATTAAATCAATATTGCCGGTTTGCGATGAAGTAGTGGTGGCTGTCGGCAACTCAGATGACGATACGCTCGGTTTGATCAGAAAAATCGATGACCCGAAAATTAAGATCATCGAAACAGTTTGGGACAACAGCTTACGAGAAGGCGGCCGGGTGCTTGCCGTGGAAACCAACAAAGCACTGGATGCCATCTCACCCGATAGCGATTGGGCTTTTTATGCGCAGGCTGACGAAGTGTTTCACGAAAAAGATTATGCGGCTATGCGCGAAGGCATGGAAAAATACCTTAATGATAAGCGTGTTCAGGCTTTGCTTTTTCGTCATATCAATTTTTATGGTTCTTATGATTACACCGCTGATTCGCACAAGTGGATGAAAAATGAGATCAGGATAATTCGAAATGACAAAAATATTCGTTCGTGGAGCGATGCAATGAGTTTCAGGACTGTTGACGATAAACTTCTCAGAGTGAAAATGATTAATGCCATGATCTACCACTACGGCTGGGTGAAGCCTCCGGAAGTGATGCAGGAAAAACTGGAATCGTTCAACAAAATGTGGCATGACGATAATTATATGGAAAACAATTTTGCCAAAGTTGACAAATTTGATTATTCAAAAATTGATTCACTGGCAAAATTTGAAGGCACACACCCTGCCGTAATGCAGGAACGCGTAAAACGAATGAACTGGCAATTTTCATTCGATCCAACAAAAAGCATCAAATTATCCCCGCGCCTCAGACTAATAAACTGGATCGAAAAAAACACAGGGCTTGAAATAGGAAGGTTTAAAAATTATAAGTTGTTGAAATAATTGTAGTCGGCAGTTGGCAGTTGGCAGTCGGCGGTTGGCAGTCGGCAGTTGGTGGTTGGTAATCAGTTATTGGTAAGTGACTATAAGTTAATCATTTAAAAAAAATTGACGACAAAATTTATTACTTCAATGTATCCATGCCGATCTACTTTCATTATCAAGACGATTAATTTTTCAACCCTAATGGAATAGTTACACTTCGTTTCACATTCCACAGGGTAAACTTTTCAACCCTTCAACCTTTTAACTTTTCAACCCCTTCCAACTTTTCAACCTTTCACCCCCTTCAACTTTTCAACCCTTTCAACCTTTTAACTTTTCAACCCTTTAACCTTTTCAACTCTTCAACCGATTCAACAAATCACAACCTCCTATCCAAAATTTTAATCATTTTATTTTTCCAATTTAAAAATGTGCCTTCAATTATTTTTTCCCTTGCTGTTTTCATAAGACAAAGATAAAAATTCAAATTATGAAGGCTCGCTATCATCGGCGCAAGGTATTCTCCGGAAATAAATAAATGCCTTAAAAAAGCGCGGGAGTACTGACTGTCAACAAACGAAAACCCATCTTTATCAATTGGAGAAAAATCATTTTTCCACTTTTCGTTTTTAATATTTATTATTCCGTTGTTTGTAAAAAGCATACCGTTTCTCCCGTTTCTTGTAGGCATTACGCAATCGAACATATCGATGCCCAGACTTATACTTTCGAGAATGTTAACCGGTGTGCCAACGCCCATAAGGTATCTTGGTTTTTCCTCAGGGAGTATGCTACAAACAAGGCCTGTCATTTCGTACATTATTTCATGCGGTTCTCCTACGCTCAACCCCCCAATGGCGTTTCCTTCAGCATTTTGTGAAGCAATAAATTCGGCTGATTTTATCCTAAGATCCCTGTAAACGCTTCCCTGTACAATTGGGAATAATGCCTGGTGATATCCGTATTTTCCTTCGGTTTTTCCGAAATGGGCAACACAGCGTTGGAGCCATTTGTGTGTAAGCTCCATCGAGTTCATGGCATAATCATATTCGCAGGGATACGGGGTACATTCATCGAAAGCCATAATAATATCTGCACCGATGATGCGCTGGATGTCGATAACATACTCCGGCGTGAACAGATGTTTTGACCCATCGATATGCGATTTAAAATATGCGCCTTCCTCTTTCAGTTTGCGGTTTGCCGATAGAGAATAAACCTGGTATCCGCCGCTGTCGGTCAGGAGTGGTTTGTCCCAGCCAATAAATTTGTGCAGGCCGCCAACTTCTTCGAGAGCCTCAAGCCCGGGGCGAAGATAAAGATGATAAGTGTTTCCAAGAATTATTTGTGCTTTAACATCTTCTTTCAAATCGCGAAAATGAACCGCCTTAACAGTTCCCGCAGTCCCGACAGGCATAAAAACCGGTGTTTGTATCAGTCCGTGCCGGGTTTCTATAATTCCCGCCCTCGCAGAGGATTTTTTATCAGTAGCGGCTAATCTAAATTTCATTGAGAAATCAAATTGAGTTAAATTTTAAGAATCCTGCAAAGATAAAAAAATTGAAAACTTGAGGCATTATCAGGAGTTTGCAATAAATAATTAACTTCAGTCCGGTTTGTAAATAATTGAAACACAGTATTAATTTTTTAATATTATGTAAAATTAAATATGGCAGTATTTGGTGGGATTTTGTATTTTAGTGATTTTGTAGCGGAAGAAAAAATGGCATTTTTCATATTACAATTTTCATTTCTGATAAATAACAATTTAAAGAATAGAACACCCCGATATATTTCGCTACGGGGCAGGCGTATAACGCTGATTTGACTGGTTTACACTGATTTTTATTTGTGATTATCCGTTTAATCCGTGTTCACCCTGTGGAATAATTAATTCTTTAGACATAATAAAAGCATAAAATACAGACATTTATATTTCATTCTTCTAAAACTAATTACCTTTAGAAAATCGCTGAAATTTCGGGAATAAAAAATCTAAGCAAAGTGGTAATCAATAAATAAAAAATGCTGAAATTTTTTATCCTTTTTATGATTGTTTTTTGTGATTGTTTTTTGAAATTTATATAATAATCCCGAGTTCTGGGTATTAAAGAATAATAGTAACCGATACGGTTCAACCCGAAGGATTTTTTTTCCTAAATGTATCATTATGAAATAGTCTCGCCTTTAATCAAATTACAACAAATCAGTAAACTCGTTTATACTCAGGTCGGCCTGACGAATAATAGCCCTTAGGGTTCCACGATCAAGTCTCTTGTGATTAGGAACGACAAGTTGAGAAAAGGGATTATCCCTGCGCAGAACAAAATGACTACCATGCCGGCGTTTAAAATAAAAGCCTGCTTTTAAGAGCGCCTTTACACATTCTCGCCCCGATACATTTGGCAACCGGCTCATACTGCAAGAACCAAAGTATTGAACTTTTCAGCAGGGACCGGCAAGTTATCTTCTTCGAGGGTTTCAATATAAACCTGAATAGCCTCCTTGATGTTTATAATGGCTTTTTCTTTTGTCTCGCCCTGACTGATACAACCGGGAAGACTGGGGCATTCGGCAACCCAGAAGTTGTCTTCACCTGGATAAATAATAACTTCTCTCATAATTGCAAAATTACAATTTTTCTTTTTGATAAGCTCTTTATTGAAAGTTTTGTATTTTTGATGATGGAGATAAAATTTTTTAATAAAACTGAAAAACAGATGACAGAAACTGATGATTGGATGCGGGAATTGGAGGACATTTTTATAACTGAGTGGGGCAAACTTGTATATTTGTTAACTGATGGCGAGTTGAAGAAAATACTAAATATTAGAGGAATAAAAGTATGTTACACTTCTCAGAAAATAAATGGCACACGAAAAGATATTGATTTTTATTTTGATATTATGGTTATGAGCGAAAATAAAATAGTGATTGTAGATGTAAAAACAACCCTGCACCCCGATGATGTAACCGATTTTCTCTCAAGGCTCGACAGGGCAAAAGAGTGGATGCCCGAATATAAAAACCAAAAGATTATTGGCGCTGTAGCCTGCCTTGTCGAACAGTCGGGGAGTATGAAAATGGCGATAAAAAAAGGACTGCTGGCCATCAAAGCAACCGGGGGTAGCGCTTGTATTATGAACGAATCAGGTTTTGAACCTAAAAAGTGGTAATACAAACATAACAGAAAATTGATGGAGTAGATAAATTCCTGTTTCAAAACGAAGGGGATTTTTTATCTGAACTTGATATCGAAACCAAAAAAGAAAAAGCAACATTAGAACAAATTATGATATACTGCAGGAAGTTACGTATTCCATTTCAACAGTTTACTTCTGAATTCTTTATTCCTATTCAAGGGTATTGATTGATTTGTTTTCTCCCTTGTTTGATTTTGGAGGTAAGTTGGAATCAATTTTGAAAATCCAATTTTTAATATACGATGAATAATTATTATATCCTTTAATGAAAGTTCAGACACACCGTTAATCAATTCCGACATATATGCTTTTTTATGCCCAAGCAAAACACCCAAATCTTGTTGGGTCATATCATAGCTTTTCAATCGTTTCCTAATACTCTCTTTGCGTTGCAAAATGAACTTTCTTTCAACTTCAACTAAAATTCTATTGTCATGAAAAATTAGCAATTTCATCAGTAATGATTCTATTCATCGGCATTTCCGGCAATACATATTTTATGGAATGCAACAGTTACACTAAACGTATTGAACTCGTATAAGTATGGAATAATGGGCGGATCAAGAGTATGACTATTATACAGAAATTCACATTGCGCCAATTAAATGGGCAACTTGTAGATACTTTTTGGTTTCTTTCAAATATCAAGGAAGGACAGTACATTGCATAAATCTGGCGAATTTCATTTTCCTAAAACTAATTACCTTTAGAAAATCGCTGAATCTTCGGGATTGATTGACTAATTAGTTACAATTCGGAAAAATGAAAAAGTTATTTGTATGTTTAAAAATAAAAATTTCGGCTTAACCTCTTTTCAAAAAATATTTTAAATTTGCAAAACACTGCAAAAATATTTAATCGCCGCTTTGTTTTATTAAATAAAAAAATCATGCGTACAAAAATTCTACTTATTCTTTTTATTACAGTGTCAATGATGGGTTCAGCCATGGGAAGCTTTTTACCACAGGATAAAAACATTCACGAAAAAATTGCATCCGCACTGAAAAAAGGCGATGCCAAAGAGCTTGCCTCATGTTTTAACCGGACGCTTGACCTGATGATCCCCGGTTACGAAGGAACGTACAGTAACAAACAAGCCGAACAAATTCTAAAAGTGTTTTTTTCGGAAAACCCGCCTGTTTCCTTTTCACTCGATCATAAAGGAAAATCAAACGACGGTTCAAAATATATGATTGGCGCTTATAAGTCATCAGAAGGTACTGTGTTCAGGATTTATATTCTCATTAAGGAAAATGAAGGAAGCGAACTCATCCATCAATTTCAGGCCGAAAAAGATTAAGCTAAAAAATTTGGATATATGAATATTGATGAAATAATAAATAATGCTCTGAAAGAAGATATAGGCGACGGCGATTTTACTTCTCTTGCCACCATACCTGACGGAGCTTCAGGAAAAGCGGAATTATTTGTTAAAGAAGACGGAATTATTTGCGGCCTTGATGTGGCACGTAAAGTGTTTCACAAAGTTGACCCCGATTTAAAATTTATCAATCTGATTGAAGATGGCCGGGAAGTTCAAAAAGGCGATATTGTTTTTACTGTTGCCGGAAACCCTGTTTCAATACTTTCGGGCGAAAGACTTGCCCTGAATTTTTTGCAACGGATGAGCGGAATTGCAACTGCCACTAATAAAATTGTAAGGAAATTAGAAGGACTGAACACAAAAGTTCTCGACACCCGGAAAACCACTCCGAATTTCAGGATTCTTGAAAAATATGCCGTGAAAACCGGAGGCGGAGAAAACCATAGGATGGGGCTTTATGATATGGCCATGATAAAAGATAATCATATCGATTTTGCAGGCGGTATCAGGAAGGCGATAGAAGCAACTCACAAATATCTTGAAGCAAAAAACAAAAAATTGAAAATTGAGATTGAAGTAAGAAATTTTCGTGAATTAAAAGAAGTCCTGTCATTTGGTAAGATTAACAGGATCATGCTTGATAATTTTACTGTTGAAAATATGAAAGAAGCTGTTAAGATAATTGACGGCAGATATGAGACTGAAGCCTCCGGTGGCATTACCATCGAAAATATCAGGCAATACGCCGAAACCGGTGTTGATTTTATTTCCGTTGGCGCGTTAACTCATCATATCAGCAGCCTTGATATGAGTTTACGAGCTGTTTCTGAACCATAAAAAATATTTAGTTTTGCATATACCCAAGAAAAAATACACATGGAAGCCGGCAGAGAAAATTATTCGATTTTCAAGAAATTTTCTCGCATTTACAATCAGGTCTCTGAGGAAAATAACCCTTCCTGGTTTTAATGGTGTTCCATTGTTCAACGTCCTGCAGTTTTTTTTTATAGGTTTATTCGAGGGACGGTTAACAATCAGGGCTTCTGCAATTTCGTTCGATTTTTTTCTTGCTTTGTTCCCTTCCATAATATTCTTTTTTACAATTATCCCCTTTGTGCCTATTGAAGGTTTTCAGCCTACCCTTCTTGATTTTATGGAGAAGATGACCCCGCCCTCTCTTTATACTTATGTTCAATCGACACTCGAGGATATAATTACAAGGCCTCGTTCAGGGCTTCTTTCGCTGGGTTTTATTCTTGCGCTGTATTTTGCCACCAATGGAATAAATACGATGATCGAGGCATTCAATTCTACTTTCCATGTTATTGAAACGCGGAGTTGGTTGCGTCAGAGGCTTGTCTCTCTTTATCTTTTAATAATAATTTCCTTTTTAGTAATTATTGCAATTACGTTGATGATAATCGGGGGTTATGTTCTGAAGTTCCTTGTAGATGAAGGTTTTCTTACTAATAGTTTTACAATAATAATGATTTATTTGGTGAGATGGATACTAACACTTGCGTTATCGTTTTTTGTTATTTCGTTCGTTTATTACTATGCTCCTGCAAAAAGAAAACAGTTCAGGTTTATATCGGCAGGCTCCACACTTGCAATATTGTTGATGATAGTGGCAACTTTTGGGTTTAATTATTATATCGATAATTTTTCGAGGTATAACGTTCTCTACGGATCAATAGGAACACTACTGGTATTTTTATTATGGGTTTATTTTAACGCCATAATATTGCTTATCGGCTTTGAGTTGAATGCAAGTATCTCATCGGCAAAAACGGAAAAATTGGAAAAAGC
>CBDUSJ010000086.1:0-8812 GCA_965369845.1 uncultured bacterium
GAAAAGATACCGTGTTCGGCATTAAAATAATATTCAGTTCCATAATTTATTTGTCCGTTACCCCATGTTAGTGCGTGTGAATAATCTGCGCCGGCAACCATAATAACCGAGTCAAGGAAATTCGGATCGGGAAAAAGATATTGTTCATATTCAAGAGTTTTATCGATTTGAGGTTGTAATTCGGTTAGGTTATTGGCCGAAAATCTTCCGTAAAAACATTCCGGAAAAAGGTCGTCGGTGTATTCGCAATAATAAAGGTCGGTAACATGGCCAGGATTGAAAGCCGGTATTTGAGCTACATCGCCGGCAAAAAGAACAAAACTCTGTGGATTATATCCCGGAGCCGGATTTTCATAAAGGTCTTTCAGGTAGTTTTTAATTGAAGTTGTTGTTGTGCCAACGTTGGGATCGTCAGTATATCCCTCGATAACTTTATAACCTTTTTTGGTTTTCCATTCGATGAAAGGCTGAAGCGCATCCTGGAACATCGGGTCGGAAACAATAACATAAGTTACCGGTTCGTATTCAATTATTGTATCTTGGTTTTCAACAGGTTTGTAATTGCAAAGTTGCGATTGTATAGTTTTGAAATAGCGATTAATTTTATCCTGTTTCATCTCAATAGTCTGCTGTACATCAGCGCCGGTAAAGTTGATCTCAACCTCAATTGATTCATAAACCCTGATCAAATTCTTTACAGGATTATACTGAACCGGAGCTATTTCTAAACGTGCAATTTTTACTCCTCTCATTATTCCGAGAGGAATAACCTTCACAAGGTCGTTTTCGAGAAAAGCATTTGTTAAATAAGTAGCTTCATTATATTCGAAAGGAATTAATGAAGGGTCATCGATACTCTTTGGTATAGGTGGCTGCGCAGGTATTATCTTGTCTGAAATACCATAATCAGCCAGGTCAAGATCTTTGAAGTTTTTCGAAATAATATTTATCTCGAATTCAGCATTGAGAGGAACCTCGATAAGTCTTTTTACCACCGGAAGTTTCGGATCTCCAATAACCATGGAATAGCCATAACCTTTTATTACAAGCTGGCTAAATTCCCCGTTGTTTGTTTTGGCGTTAAAAGCCTTTAGGTTTGAAACCGTGTTTTTTAGTTGTAGATTGGTGTAAGTGTTTTCGGTAATTTGAAAATCAGTTTCACCATCGTTAATCTGGATTGCCTGTGAATAAATTATTTCAGAGATAAACAAGAAGCCGGCAATCAGCAGAAATGAAAAGAACTTTGTAATTCGTGTAAAGTTTTTCATAAGATAAAAAATTTAAGTTATAATATTAGATTTTGGTTTTTTTAAAAGCGGCTGCAAAATTACAAATAATAATTGTTTTTATCTAATTAAAGATTAGCAATTTTTTGTTTTAATTTATTTAGACGATTATTATTTTGAAGGGTTGCCTATAAAAAGATATAAAATCTGATTTAACTAATCAGTTTATTAATCAATTCCTATTCTCTGGCTTTGAGGATAGATTTTAGAAAGGCTAAAGGCTAAAGTGGAAAGGTTAAAGTAAAAAGACTAAACCCTTATTTCCCCTATTCCCCTTACAACCGAAGGGAGTCCGTATGGAGCCTTAGTCTCAGCCTTAGCCTCAGCTTTGACAAAACACTAATTGTTCTTAATTTTCCCCCGTATCCCTTCAGTTGCATAAGTTTTTAGATTTCCATTTTTATCGGAATAAATAAAGTATGCTTCAATATTATCCCTACCTGAAAGAAATTCTTTTGCTTTATCAATGCCCATAACCATAAAACTTGTCGCATAAGCATCGGCAATTGCAGCGCTATCGGCAATTACAGTGGCACTGAGCAAACTATGTTTAACGGGATAGCCTGTTTTAGGATCAATAGTATGTGAGTATCTTACACCATTTTTCTCATAAAATTTTCTATAATTCCCTGATGTGGCAATAGCTTTGTTTTTTATGTTAATTTTAGCATATACCTCACGTGCAGCATCCGCAGATTCGCAGGGCTTTTCAATGCCAACCAACCAAAAAGAACCATCGGGTTTTTGTCCTTTCCCCAAAACTTCACCGCCAATATCCACTAAAAAATTTTTAATACCTTTCGATTCGATAAACTTACCCGTCAAATCGACTGAATATCCCTGAGCAATAGCGTTAAAATCAATCCGGATATTTGGGTTGTCTTTTATTATTTTTCCGTCTTTAAGGTGTATTGTTTTATGATCAACAAACTCAAGAAGGCTGTCGATAGTGTTTTTGTTAATTTCTATTCCTTCTATAAATCCAAAACCCCAGGCATTTACCAAAGGCCCGACGGTAACATCGAAAGCGCCGTTTGTTTCTTCAGAAATTCTTTTAGCCTGCTTAAATATGTTGATAAAATTTTCATCGAGAGTAACCTCCGGATCGTTTCGGTTGATCTTTGAAATAACAGAATTTCTCTCCCATATTGATGCTGATAAATCAAACGACCTGAGCAGAGAATCGATTTCTTGTTGCCTTAAAAAAGTATCGGCAGCAAAATATGTTATCTGGTAATAAGTTCCCTGTGCCTCTCCTGAAAAGTTTATTTTAATAACATCACCGGATGAATCACAGCCTTGCTGTAAAACTCCAAAGATAAGGATGATTAAAATAATTAGTAAGTTTTTCATATTTTAAAAATCAAAATTAATCAATAATATGATGGGGTTTTTGTGATTTTAATATTTGAGTCAAGTCTAAAAAGGTGAATAATGATATTTTGTATATAGTAAACTACTAATAATCAGTAATATTAAATTGTAAATTCGCGCATTCGCGGCTTTTTATATCAGACTCATTATTTTTTTTAAAAACTTTTTTATTACGAATTTTTCTATTTTTGCAACTTCTTCAAAAGACAAAAACATGAAAACGCTTGTGTTCCCGATGTATCTTTAGTTTTCGACCCTTCTAAATAATTTTATTAAGGGTTGCCAACTTTTTGCGGTTACCTCCGCATTATTTTCTAATTTACATATTTATAAACTAAATGATTAATAAATTCAAAATATATAATTCACAGGGAAACAAGGGGACGGGAACTTCTAAATTCCGGAAGTTTTTCAAAGATATTTTAGAAGCTGTATCGGGCACAGAACAGGATTTCACAACCGGAAGTTTGAAGCGCGCCGTATTTTTGCTTTCTATTCCAATGGTTCTGGAAATGGTAATGGAATCGGTATTTGCCGTAGTTGATATTTATTTTGTTTCAAAATTAGGCGCCGATGCCGTTGCAACCGTTGGAATTACCGAGACGCTTATAACTGTAATTTATGCAATCGGAGTTGGATTAGGTATGGCTACCACAGCTTTGGTTTCGAGAAGGATAGGTGAAAAGAAACCTGAAGAAGCAGCATCAGCCGCCTTCCAGGCAATATTAACCGGTTTTACCATATCCCTTTTTATTGCAATTCCAGGATTTATTTTCGCTCCGGAACTTTTAAGTCTTATGGGAGCATCTACCGAAATTTCTTCAAATTATTCGGGTTATCCGGCAATTATGCTTGGGGGTAACAGCGTGATCATGTTGTTGTTTATCATAAACGCAATTTTCAGGAGCGCAGGCGATGCAGCGGTTTCGATGCGGGTGCTTTGGCTGGCAAATATTCTTAACCTGATTCTTGACCCCTGTTTGATTTTCGGATATGGCCCATTCCCTGAGTTAGGTGTAACCGGCGCAGCCATTGCAACGAATATAGGCAGGGGTATAGCTGTGTTATACCAATTTTACCTGTTGTTCAGAGGTAAAAACCGTGTGAAGTTATCAGTTAAAAACATAAGGCCCGATCCTAAAATAATCAGGAAACTAATGAATTTGTCCTGGGGCGGAATAGGTCAGACATTAATTGCCACTTCAAGCTGGATAGGACTTGTCAGGATAATATCGGAATTTGGGAATGAAGTTCTGGCCGGTTACACAATTGCAATACGAATTGTAATATTTTCACTGTTGCCTTCATGGGGAATAAGCAATGCTGCAGCCACGCTTGTGGGGCAAAACCTGGGAGCTAATAAACCCGACAGGGCCGAAAAATCAGTGTGGGCAACCGGAAAGGTAAATTTTTTTATTTTAGGAATTATCGGACTGATATTTATTTTATTTCCCGAATTTTTTATACGATTGTTCATTAATGACCCCGGGGTTGTAAAATCAGGAGGGCAGTGTTTACGGATAATGAGTTACGGTTTTATTGCATACGGTCTCGGAATGGTGGTTATCAATTCGTTTAACGGAGCAGGGGATACTTTAACTCCTACAAAAATAAATTTAGTATGCTTCTGGCTTGTGGAAATCCCTCTTGCCTATATCCTGGCGATACCGCTTGGGATTGGCGAAACGGGAGTGTTTTATTCAATAATTATATCCGAAACATTAATGACGATTACAGCCGTAATATTATTCAGAAAAGGAAAATGGAAACTGAAAAAGGTGTAGAAGAATTTAATTTTAGTATCTTAAATCCTGTAACTTTTTAACAGAAAATCAAAAATGACAAATTCCAAAAATTAGGGGTTTAGACCACAACACAATTTGAGTTTAAATTAAAAACCACGCTTCATAAAGAAGCGTGATATTGATGATAGTCATCCGATGACTCAAAGTCATCGGATAAAATAATCGGCATTTTTCATATTACAATTTACATTTCTGATAAATAACCATTTAAAGAATAGAACACCCCGATACACTTCGCTACGGGGCAGGCGGATAACGCTGATTTGACTGATTTACACTGATTTTTTTCAGTGATTATCCGCTTAATCCCCCGAGTTTTCGGGGCAGGCTGTATCATCCGTGTTCTATTAATTATTGAAAGTGTTAACTAATTTTATATAATTATGAAAAATGCCAAATAATCAAACCTTTTTATCATAGTGAAAAAAGGCAGCCTGCTATGACTGCCTTCATGGTCGGGATGGTGAGATTCGAACTCACGACCTCCACGTCCCGAACGTGGCACGCTAACCGGGCTGCGCTACATCCCGTAAAAAAATCGGCTGCAAATATATATATTCTTTTTCTCTTTTTAATATTTTTTTTATGTTAAAATCTTTTGTGGTTAGAAATTATGGATGAGTAGTTAAATATTAAAATATTATTTAAAACTTTTTTGTATCGGGAATTTTTACTCGTCCAATTGCTCCATGCGGTCAGACGGTTTTTTAAAAAGAAACATTGAAATTGTTTTTACATTTCAGGAGGATATAATAAATTTGTATTTAAAAATAAACTTTACTTTTATCCGGTGTTTTCTCAAAATATTTCTAAACAAAATATTAAAACCCCGAAAACGTTAATTTTACGCTGTTTACAAAAAAACTCTAAATAATATGTATCGTCAAAGTTTAATATTTATACTGATTTTAGTTACGAATGCTCTTTTTGGTCAAGATACGATTAACCCAGATGGCTATAATATTTTTAATTATGAAAACGGGGAAATATCAAGTGAAGGGAATATGCGTAACGGAAAACCGGATGGTTACTGGGAAACCTATTACGAAAACGGTGTATTAAAATCTGAAGGGAACAGGCAGGATTTTTTGCTTGATGGCCCCTGGAAATTTTACGATGAAAACGGCAGCATGGTTTTATCGATAAATTATAAAAACGGTCAGAAAAACGGACTTAGAATAACTTATCTCGACAAGGAAATAATTGCCGAAAATTTTGAGAACGATATAAAACAAGGACTCACCACATATTATTATCCCGACAGTACAATTTTTAAAACCGTCAATTTTGTCAACGGACGTGAAGACGGCCTGGCAAAAGAATTTGGTAACGACGGAAGAGTTATCACCATTACAGTTTATAAAAAAGGCTATGTTGTAAGCCGTGAAAAAATCAACCGTATTGATAAAGAAGGAAGAAAACAAAGATTATGGAAGTTTTTCCACGATAACGGATTAGTCCGAATTGAGGGGAGATTCAAAAACGATTTAAAACACGGCTATTTTAAAGAATACGATAAACATGGAAAACTGCTCAGCACAGCAAAATATATTGACGGTGAAGCACAGGAAAACGTTGTCGAGTTATCCAAGCTGGAAGTAAGAACCGATTATTATCCCGACGGTTCGGTAAAAATTGTCCAGAGTTATAAAGACGATATACCCGAAGGGGTCAGAAGAGAGTATGCTCCTGATGGGACTATTGAAACTTCATATATTTTTAAAAAAGGTAAAATTGTTGGTGAAGGAATTGTAAAAGAAGATGGGAAAAAAGACGGTTCGTGGGAAGAGTTTTATTCTGATGGACGATTAAAAGCTCAGGGAATTTATAATAATGAAACAAAAGTGGGCGAATGGAAATATTTTTATAAAAACGGCAATCTTGAGCAAACCGGACAGTATGATGATGAAGGAAAACTTATTGGCGATTGGAAATGGTATTATCCCTCCGGAAATATTTTAAGAGAGGAAAGTTTTATTGATGGCCTTGCCGATGGCTTAATGACTGAATACAGCGAAGAAGGTAGGATAATTACAGAAGGCGAGTTTATTGAAGGTATGGAAGAGGGTCCGTGGTTTTTTGAGTATGGCGATTACCGCGAAGAAGGAGAATATTCATACGGAATGAGAAATGGAGTATGGAAATATTTTTTCGGAAACGGCGCCCTGAAATTCGAAGGAGAATTCATCGAAAATAATCCAAACGGAAAACATATTTATTATTGGGACAATGGGAATAAAAAAGATGAAATTGAATATTTGATGGGTATGAAGGAAGGCGACTGGAAAAAATATAATTACGACGGCACACTATTTCTTATTATTACATACAGAAACGGCATCGAAAAAAAATACGACGGAATAAAAATTAAACCCGAATTTGAAGAAATCCTCGATTAACTAATAGTTAAATTGTTAAAAGGTTAAATGTCGGAGCGAAGCGGAGATCCCGATAGCGAAGAATGAGCGTATCGGGAGTTAAATTGTTAAATGGTTAAGCCACAACAATTTAACAATTTATCAATTCTTTTTTGATCATCTCTTGCTTTCGTGAGTTCTGGATGGCTATCTGAGTGTACCTTCGTAGTGTGCGGTTTTTTGACGGTCGAGTACTGCTTCCGGTGTGTATGATGGGAGTATTACCGGGGCAATGCGTTCTGTTATTATGCCTTCCTTTTTAAGCATTTTTTCATACTTTTTAACATGCTCCAAACTCGGTTTGCCGATTTTTACGGATTTCACATATTCTGCGGCGTTTTTTCCCGCCCTTCGTCCGAAGACATTATAATCCGTTACTGAATTTCCCATTAATCTGTTTCGTCCATGAATTCCACCGGAGGCTTCGCCTGCAATATACAGTCCGGGTACATTTGTTTCGCATCTTTCATTAATTTCCGTTCCGCCGTTTTGGTAATGCAGTGTAGGATAGACCAGCATCGGCTCTTTGGTAATATCGATTCCATAGCGTATGAACTGCCGATGCATAGCAGGAAATTGTTTGTTGATATATCCATCTCCCCGGATCATTTCAAGTAAAGGAGAATCGAGCCAAATCCCATAACGATCACTGGGTGTTTTTATCCCATTATTTTTTTCAAGGCATTCCCGAATAAAAGCGGAACTTTCAACATCACGAGGTTCTCTTGGAAACACGAAAAGTTCACCGAATTTATTTAATGGCTGTCCGCCGGCGCCCCTTATTTTTTCTGTAATTAGGAATCCGGCAATTTGTTCAGGAAAGCTTGCACCTGTGGGATGATATTGCACCGAATCCATATATAATAGTTTTGCTCCTGCTTTATAGGTCATCACCAGTCCGTCGCCGGTGGCGCCGTAATGGTTGGTTGTGTCGAATCCTTTTATATGAAGACGGCCATAACCGCCAGTGGCAATAATAATTGCTTTTGCTTTAATAGTAAAATATTCTTCGGTTTCTATATTATAAATTACGCCGCCAGCACATTTTCCTTTATTATCCAGGATCAATTCCACAGTGGGGAAAAACTCAAACACTTTTATTTTATCCAGGTGGTTCCTGACTTCATCCATCAAGGTGCGCATAATAATTGCGCCGGTATAATCGCGGCAGGATAACATTCTTTTTCTTGAAGTGCCGCCGCCATGAAGAACCTGAAGTGAATGATCTTCGTTTTTATCCCAAATTACGCCTAATTCTTCTAACCATCTTACAACTTCCGGCGCATCCTGTGTGAGAGCTTTTACTAATTCCGGTTTATTCTCAAAATGCCCGCCGCCTATTGCATCCAGATAATGTCTTGTAGGGGAGTCCTGATGTGTTACTGCAGCCTGCATACCACCCTGAGACATCATGGAATTGGCGTCTCCTAAACGAAGTTTGGTTGAGATGATACATTTGGCGCCGTTTTCCATGGCTAACAGAGCCGCAACGCATCCGGCGCCACCGCCGCCTATTATCAGAATATCAGTTTCAAAATCAGGGTTTGATAAGTCGAAACCATCCGGATTGATCCTGGAATGAGATTCCAGCATATCGGCAACTTCAGTAGTAATTTTTTCACCTTTATTAACCCCTATCCGAATTTCCCGCCTGGCATCAGGTTTATAATCGGGATGGAAATCATTTAATACTTTTTCTCTTTCTTCTGCAGTCATCGGTGAAAATACCGGTTTCCCGGATTTTGCCAGTTCTAACCGTTTATTGCGGGTTTGCTCAACCTTTTTTAAAGATTCGTGCATATATTCAGGATACATAATATTCTCCCTTTTTTATTATTTTTTTATTTTCTGATTTTTCTTTTCTATTTTTTAATGAATAGAACACGGATGACACGGATTTAACAGATTTTCACTGAAAAATAAATCTGTG
>CBDUSJ010000087.1:0-8672 GCA_965369845.1 uncultured bacterium
GCATCGCTGTTGTCAGAAATTTCCGCCCATGTTAAAGTTACGGTTTCAGTTCCTGGAACAGCGCTTAGAAGCACTGGTGCAGGAAGTTGTTCGAGAACAAAATCGACAGTGGTAGTCTGGTTTTCGAGAACGTCAATATTTGATACTGTTTTAGTTTCGTATCCAACATCATATCCGTTAGCTTCAACATCGTAAGTTCCTAAAAGTAGTTCAAGAATATATACGCCATTTGCTTGTGTAAAAGTGGAATAATCTCCTGCAGTAATTGTTACTCCCTGAATTCCTAAAACTGTTGCCTGATCATAGACTTTACCGGAAATAAATCCTGTGGGAAGTTCTTCAACCTCGAAACTTGCCATATACGTATAGCCCGGACAACCAATTCCAAAGAAATCTGCAGGTGCTACGAACAAATAATATGTTCCTTCCGGCAGTTCAAGCATCCAAATACTGTCTTCAACACAAGGATTATTTTCCCTAAATGGTGCAAGGAAACCAGTAAGGTTATCGCAACCGGGAACGCCCATTTCAACCTGTTGTACTAATCCAAATACAGTATAACCTTCAGCAATAACATTCATTTTAAGATTGCTGGGCTTATCAAGTTCAATTTCGAACCAGTCAGTGTCTCTTGTGCCCCATTCACTCCAGAGGTTACCACAAATTGTCTCACCGTTGTTAACAGTTGTATAAGCCGGCGTAGCCATATTACAACCGCCGTTAATATCATCGCCACAAGGTTCTCCTTCCGGAAGTGAAGAAGGAGTACAGGTTACTGTGCAAGGAACAAATTCATAAATCGAAAGATAACCATCACCGGTATCGCCGGAAAATCCTCCGATTTCAATTTTATAAACGTATGACATCTTACCTTGCTCTACCCAAACTATAACCTGTGATTGAAGGTATTCATAACCGCAAAAGTCGTCATTACAAGCAATCATATCCGCTGGATCAACAGGGCATCCATCGCCGGTGTAAACGGCAAGCTGAGTATCATAGAAACTGCCGCAAAGGCTTATAACAGCAAAGCCGGTGAAACTTGCTGTATAATTGTACCAGATATTTGCGCCATCAACGCAGGTTAAAGGACCGTCATCTGTAGCATTAGTTGTTGAATAAAACAGATCATTTACTTCGCCAATGTCGATAGCATCTGCGCAATCGTCGTTAATTACTAATGTTCCGGTAGTAATAGCCAGGTCGAAATCAGGTATTGAAGTCGGGCCTTTGCCGCCGGGCCAGGTATCAATCATAATATAATAAAAACCGGCGTCAAGCGTAATTGTAAATCCATGTGCAGTACCTGCGCCGTAAAGGTCGTAGCTAATTGCCAAACAAATACTTTCTAAAGGACATGCATCGGAAAGAGCTATTCCTGTGTATTGTGTGCCTTTAGGATCCATTTCAACAATTATGGTGGTCTCACTCGTAATTTCGAGTTCATAAATAATATCTTCACCGCCGTCAAAATCGTTAAGGCATGTTTCATCATAGGTGTTTCCTCTGCCGGTTGTCGTTTGGGAGGGGTCAGAATATGGCAACGCCGAAATAATAATTGGTTCTGCACAATCGTCGCCGATTGCTTTGCTCATCCCTTCCATCTGCTTGTCAATTTTCAGGGTTGGTCCGTGAAGGGTCTGAATCATTTCAAATTTGTCAGGTGCGGTTTGACCTGTTTGTTTAACTGGTGCCTGTTGTGCAATAATTACTGAAGACAGTAATGCCATCACAACAACAACACAAAATTTTGTAAAAGTTTTCATATGATTTCAGATTTAGTTAATAAATTAATAAATTTCAATATTAAGTGAATAGTGCAAAACTAATTTTTTTTTTTTTTAAATTACCAAACATTATATAAATAAAAAAACTATTTGCAATATTAAAAAAACTATTTCAATATTTCAAAGAAAAGATTAAAAAAATTTAATATTTTTTTTTAAAAGAGTTTTTTAGAAACAAATAACATCAGAATTAATATGTAATTTAGCTTTAACATTCATCATTTACCTTATTATAACATTTAACCATTTAGCCATTTAATAACCTATCTCCTTCTGTATTTTTTCGGAATAATAATTTTTTTCTCTTTCGACTTAAGAAGATCGTAAGCAATCGGACTGGCAACAAACAGCGATGAATATGTTCCGACTAAAATGCCTATCAGCAAAGCAAATGTAAATCCACGAATCACTTCACCTCCAAAAATAAAGATGATAATGAGAACGACAAGAGTTGTGCCTGATGTGTTTATAGTTCTGGCAAGCGTGCTGTTCAATCCTTCATTGATGTTAATGTTAAGCGATTTTTTCGGGTGTATTTTAACAAATTCACGAATACGGTCGAAGATAATAACAGTATCGTTTATAGAGTAACCGATAATTGTCAGGATTGCAGCAATAAATGCCTGGTCGATCTCGAGGTTGAACGGCAGTACATTGTAAAATATCGAGAAAAGCCCAATCGTGATCATTGTATCGTGAAACAGCGCTATTACACCGGATAATCCGTATTGCCATTTTTTAAACCGGATAGCAATATAAATAAAAATTACAACCAAAGCAAAAAATATTGCAAGCACAGCCCTGTTCCTGATATCATCGGCAATTGTAGGTCCTACTTTCTGTGAACTGAGAATTCCGATAAGTTTATCTTCTTCGGTATCTGCAATAAAATTTTTATAATTAATCAACTGATCTTCATAAAATGGTTTCAGACTTGTGAAAAGTTTATGCTGAATTATTGAGTCAACATTTGGAGAATTATCATCAATTAAATATTTGGTTGTGATTTTAATCTGTGAATTCGGGCCAAAAGTTTTTACTTCCGGTAATTGGTCAAATTCGATTTGTAGCGAATTTCTAATATTATTTGTATTTACAGGCTGATCGAATCGAACAACATAAGTACGCCCACCTGAGAAATCAACTCCGAAGTTAAGTCCTCTTACTGTGAGGGAAATGATGCCGAGAATAATTATTGTTGCCGAAAGAAAATATGCAATTTTACGTTTTCCAAGGAAATCGAAATTTGCATTAACCAAAGTATCATTTGTGAATTTGTTACCGAAAACAATAGTCTTTTTCTTTAATAAGAAATGGTCGAAAACCAATCGTGAAATAAAGATTGCTGAGAATAGTGATGAAAGAATACCGATAATAAGTGTTGTTGCAAAACCCTGAACAGGCCCTGAACCGAAAGTGTATAGGACAATACCGGTAAGAAGTGTTGTTACGTTTCCGTCGATGATCGCTGAATATGCGTTTTTATAACCATCGTCAATTGCAAGGCGCATACCTTTACCCGCCCTGACTTCTTCCTTGATACGTTCGTAAATAATTACGTTGGCATCCACAGCCATACCGAGAGTAAGCACAATACCTGCAATACCCGGTAATGTAAGTACAGCTCCCAGCGAGGCAAGCACCCCAAACAGGAAGAAAATGTTGGTAAGCAATGCAAGGTCGGCTACCCATCCTGCACGGTTATAATAGAAGATCATGTACAGAAGAACCATGATGAATGCAATTACAAATGACATCAATCCGTCGGTGACGGCAACGCGTCCGAGTGAAGGACCTACAACAGCTTCCTCGACAATTCTTGCGGGAGCAGGCAATTTACCTGCTTTAAGAATATTTGCAAGGTCTTTAGCTTCTTCAATTGTGAAATTACCGCTTATTGATGAACGTCCATTTGGAATCTCATCATTTACATTTGGAGCTGAATAAACGTAATCATCGAGAACAATGGCGACCTGACGGCCGATATTATCTCCTGTAAGTCTTTTCCAGACACGGGCACCTTCAGAATTCATCGACATCGAAATTTCTATTCTGCCGTTTTGGTCAAAGTCCTGGCGCGCATCAACGACAACATCGCCTCCGAGCGCCGGTGTGCCATCGCGTGAAGTAACTTTCAACGCTACAAGTTCAAGGTAATCCGGTGATTCTTTTTCCGGTTTTATTTTCCATTCGAGTTTCATATCCCTCGGAAAAACATCTCTTACTTTTTTGAGCAGACTGTTGACCATTGCAGTATCTTTTATAGACGCATAACCAACAGTAGCCATGTTAACAGGAACATATCTTCCATTTTCATCAGGACGGAGGGCAGGTCGGAGATAAGCAAATAAAGGATTTGTTTTTGCTATTTCCTCAGTAGATTTTGTTTTCTGTCCTATGTCGAGGTCAGTTGTATCTCCGAGCTGGTCGAGCAATACGTTATCTGTTGTGTCGCTCTCTATAACTTCAACAAAATCGGTTTCTTCAACTTCAGTTATTTCTTTCTCTCCGGTAGTTTCTTCAGTGCTTTCTGTTTCATCATCCAAAACTTCCTCGATTTTCAGAATTGAAAGCAATTTATTGTCTGCTGTCTGGAAATAGTTAAAAAGTTCAGGGTATTTGTAGGTTTCCCAAAATTCGAGTTGTGCAGTTCCCTGCAAAAGCTTACGAACACGTTGCGGGTCTTTAATTCCCGGCAGTTCAACAAGAATTCGTCCGGAGGCTGGCAACAGTTGAATATTTGGCTGAGAAACCCCAAAGCGGTCGATACGTGTTCTGAGAATATTAAAAGTCCTGTCGATGGCATCATTTGTTTCACCTTTCAAAACATTTAAAACATCCTCATTGGTTGAATTATAGGAGATTTTATCTTTTAATTCCACAGTGTTGAAGATTGACGCCATGCGGGCATTAGGATCAATCTGCTCAAAAGCATCTCCGAAAAGGGTTACAAAATCTTTCTGGCTGTCTTTTTGTTTTTCGAGCGCTTGTTGAATTGCTTGCTTGAAGATAGGATTCTGGCTGTTTCCTGATAAAGCTTTAATAATGTCAACTACTGAAATCTCCAAGGTTACGTTCATACCACCTTTAAGGTCAAGTCCTAAGTTAAGTTCTCTCTCTTTTGCTTCCTTGAATGTGTATTTTCTTATCAGGATATTGTAAACAATCTGGTTCGACATGGAATCCAAGTAATAATTTTCTCTCGCATTGGCGATGGAATCGTATAAAAATTGTTCTTTTAATTCATTTCCATCAGAAAGTAATATTGCTAATTTTGCTGTCTCAGCATCGTGGGCATATTTATCCGCCTTTCTTTCTACTCTCGTAGTTATAAAAGTGAATGATAAATGGAATAAGCAAACTAGCGCAAACAGGATGGCAATAAATTTAATAAATCCTTTGTTTTGCATGTGTGATTAGATTTTTGAATAATAATTTACTTAGATAAAACTTTATTTTTTTTGAGCGTGCAAAGATAGAACAACATTTACAAAATACAAATATTGTGAAAAAAAGAATTAATTTTAATCAGAACATATCTCTTCTTTCCGTGAGTGTAATTATTAAATCGGTAATTTCGTTGGAGGTCATGGTTTTTACATTGAAGAAAATATCATAGTGTTCGTTTATATCTTCCGTCCTGATGAAATTTCTAATAAATGTATTCCGGTTTTCGTCCATTTCTTTGACTTTTTTTGCAGCTTCCTTAAAAGATAAATCGTATCTTCTCGAAATCTCATGTATGCGCCATTTAACAGGGGCCACAAGTTTTATATGAAGCGATTTGATAATGTCGTATGTTATTTGCGCTCCGGCACGTCCGATAATAATTGCCTTTCCGTGGAACCCAAAAGTCCGGATTACTTTTTTAATTGTTTCTTTCACTTTCCATTCGCTGTGATGGCGTTTTGATGAAAGTGAAGAAAAGAAGTCATCAACTGTCGATTTTTTCTCGAAGTTAAAAACGTACTCGATTTTTGATTTATGCAAATTCAGATCATTGGCCGATTCTTCAAGAATTTCCTTGCTGATGACTTTCCATTTTTCCTGGTCGGGTTTATTAATATATTTTTTGTTAAGCTGTTCGGCAAGCATCATTGCCAGCCTTTTGGCATTGCACCCATATTCGCGTGATATTGTAATTACCGGACCGGGAAAATGTTGACTGAAATCAGGCGTTTTATACCTTTCGTCGAAATATTGTAAAAGTAAATTTGACATAGCGCTAATTTTTTTCTGTGATTTAATTTCCTCAAACAATTGACTAAAGTAATAGATTTTTAAATAATAGCTAATGAAATGATAAAAAATTCCCGGATATTTAAAAATTGTTTTTTTTGTTTGTATTTTTGTAAGGTTTCAAATCATAAGCGATTCCATAAAATACAAATTTATTGAAAACCAACAGAAAAATATACATTGCCCTGCCTTTAATGGATGAACTTGAAAATCTTCAGCAGCTTCTAAATTGTATTTCCACTCAGACATATAAGAATTTTGAACTTTTTGTTTGCGTCAATCAGCCTGATGAATGGTGGAATATTAAAGAAAAAATATCAATATGTGAGAGAAACATTTTGACAATAGATAAACTTCATGATGTCAGGGAATTTCCGGTAACGATTATCGACCGTAGTTCGAGGGGAAGGGGGTGGAACGGAAAGCATTTTGGAGTCGGCTGGGCAAGAAAAACGATCGTAGATGAAATCAGCGGACAGGCCGCCCCTAACGATATTCTCATCAGTATGGACGGAGATATTGAATTTGAGTCAACATATTTTGAATCGGTGGCGACTGTTTTTGATTCCTGCCCGGATGCAGTTGCTCTTTCAATTCCTTATTATCACAGACTGACAAACGATGAGCAGGCTAACAGGGCTATTCTCAGGTATGAGATCTATATGCGAAATTATGCTATCAATATGTTAAGAATTAGAAATCCTTATGCTTTTACAGCTCTGGGTTCGGCAATAGCTGTGCGGGTTTCTGCCTGCAGGTCGATGGGTGGAATTACCCCGCACAAAAGCGGTGAGGATTTTTATTTTCTGCAAAAACTGAGGAAATTCGGTAAAATAATTATTAGCCACCATAATAAAGTTTATCCTGCAGCTCGCTTTTCCGACCGTGTTTTTTTTGGCACCGGCCCGGCAATGATAAAAGGAAAATCCGGCGACTGGAGAGCTTACCCGATTTATAATTACAGGCTGTTTGATGAGGTGAAACAAACTTTTGATTCATTTTCCGGTTTATTAGAGAAAGATTTTTCAACTCCCATGACAGAATTTCTGATAAATCAATTCGGGAAAGATAATCTTTGGAAACCTCTGAGAGTTAATTATAAAAACAGACAAAAATTTATTCGTGCCTGCCAAAATAAAATCGACGGTTTGAGAATTTTGCAATATCTGAAATGGAAACACCGGAAGGGAAATTATGATAATGAAAATAACCTGCTTGAATTTTTAAAAACATTTTATCGGGCCGAAGCAGAAAATTTTATTTCTCTGCTAAAGGAAAACAATTTGAAAAACCTACCGGTGAAATCGCTTGATGAATTAAGGAATTTTCTAACTGAAAAAGAGGAATTTTTACAAAAGGAAATTTTTATACTAAATAATTGATGATAACTATTCTCGGTCCCACAGCCACCGGAAAAACAAATCTCGCAGCTCATGTAGCCGACGCTTTGAATGGCGAGATTATCAGCGCCGATTCAAGGCAGGTTTACAGGGGAATGAATATTGGCACAGGTAAGGATTATGAAGATTATATTGTGGAAGGGAAACTTGTGCCTCACCATCTTGTCGATATTGTTGAGCCTGGTTATAAATACAATGTTTATGAATTTCAAAAAGACTTTTTCAGTATTTATGAAGAAATTCTAAAGCGTAAAAAAGCACCTGTTTTGTGTGGAGGAACCGGCATGTATCTCGAAGCAGCGCTTTCAGGATACCGGCTTTTAGATGTCCCCACGAATAAAAAATTACGAAATGAGCTTTCCGCTAAAACCCTTGAAGAACTAAACACAATTCTCTCCTCATTCAAAACCATGCACAATATCTCCGATTCTCTTGACAAAGACAGAACGATACGCGCCATAGAAATTCAGGAATATTATCGTAATCATCCTAAACAGCTTAAAAATATTCCTGTAATAAAATCTGATATTTTCGGGATAAAATTCGACAGGGCGGAAATACGCCGGAGAATTACACAACGACTGGAAGCGCGGTTTAAAGAGGGGATGGTGGAGGAAGTGGGAAAACTTTTACGCAAAGGATTAAAACCTGAACAACTGAAATTTTACGGACTTGAATACAAATTTGTTACACAATTTGTTACCGGCGAAATTTCTTATGATGATATGTTCCGTTTGCTGAATACTGCAATTCATCAGTTTGCAAAACGGCAGATGACATGGTTCAGGAAGATGGAAAAAAAAGGATTTGAAATCAACTGGATCGATGGTAATTTGCCGTTATCTCAAAAGATGGAAATTGTGTTGGGGAAGGCTAAAGCTGAGGCTTAGGCTCCATACGGATTTATTTCAGTCGTAAGAAAAAGAAATTTAATGGAGTATGAAGATTTTGTTGAGATGTCTGCCGGAGGATAATGCTACTGTCGTTAATAAAAAAGGTAACTGCTAAGGCAAAATTTCAAACCACGAAAGATTAACAAAAAATAATATTTAGCTGTAATATTTGCTCAGAATAAAGATACTTAATGAAAATTTATACTTTTGGACTTTTGGTAATTTGAGAGTTCTTAAATAATACTTACAAATGTTTTATAATTGCCTGATTTTCTTAAATATAAATATAATATATCAATGAAAATCTGAGAAATCTGTGGCTTGATGAAAATACAAAAGATACTGCCACAGAT
>CBDUSJ010000088.1:0-8670 GCA_965369845.1 uncultured bacterium
AAACAGTGGTATATTGCCATCCTTGAGGTATTAACTCTATTATTTTGTAAAGTACATTTTCAATACTTAAATTAGTGTTTTGCAGCAATTCTTCTACTTTATATATACAATTTAATTCTTTAACTCTTTCCTGTAATTTTGTAAGCGTTATATTCATTTTTTTCCTTTTAAGATAATTAATGTTTGTCCTGGTATTATTAACTATAGGTAATTACCGAAATTCTTTTTTTACCGTCCATTCTAACTTTTAAAGGTTCGGAAAATTTTACATGTTTAAAATGATTTGTTTGATTTATTATTTCCTGTTTTTTTAAAACATCCCAGTCAATATAACTTTTTGATAATTGGGATTGTACCGAAAAATACCCAACATTCATTGAAGTAACATTATGGAAAAAATGAGAACCTGATGAAGCATCTAAGGGGTATCCTTCAAGACTTGTTTCAACAATTACTTTTGCATTTGATATTTGAGGCCAGTTCACAGGGATACCTATCCATTTATCGCGAGTGCCCCATCTACCAGGCCCTATTAAAATATAATTTCTATTTTGTTTCCCCATTTCCTTATTTAAATTCTCTATTTCATATGTCATTTCTTCGGTCTTGCTTTTATCAAACAGATCCTTATCTATATAAATTACATCATAAATATCCTTGATAACACCATTTCCCATTCCTTTTTCGGAATAAAGCAGAATGCTATCTTTATTTATTTTTTCCATATTAATATTATAATCCTGTGCACTTCCTAATAACGGCTTAATCTGTAACAAATAAAATGATGCTTTGTTTTTTTTATCTTTATTCAAATCAACAGCAAATTCTATTTCAATCGCTGAGCCGAGCGCTTCTTTAACAATATCCAAAACCGTTTCAATTGTTTTAGCCAAAGGGATATAATTATATTTTAAAACATTTACAAAATTAATTATCCTTGGCCCCGGCTTATTTATTCCCGGATATATTACATTATTATCAACATTATATACTGATGCGCAATGTTTCAGTGTGCCTTGAAATTCTGCCACATCAATATCAGAAAAAGCCAATCCTGCCGTATCTCCTTCAAGTAGGTTAATATTTTTCTTTTTTAAGTCAACTGCAAAGAATTTAACCTGTGAATTCAAATACTGGTCTTTTGGGGAATTAATTTCTATTGTAGGATACTTTGGTGAAAATCTGAATGCTTTTTCACCTTCAACAACATATTTTCCAAGTCCTAAAGCAGCAACAGCAAAACCTTCTTCGGGTTTCATGTGTGCAAACGGATAATAATTATACGATTGAGCAACACCGCTTATGTGAGGATAAAATAAATCGTCATATTTATTGCCGACAACCTCCTGTATTATCACTGCCATTTTTTCTTCTTCAATTTTATAATTTATTGCTTCAATATATCCGCGGGCGACCGGAGAATATATTGAAGCAAAAACCAATTTAATTGCATTTAAAGTTTGCTCAAGCCTAACTTTAATATCGGGATGATTATTCGGCAGCAAATATGTTTCAAATATTCCGGCAAAGGGCTGAGTTAGTGAATCTTCAAATAAACCGGAAGAGCGAATTGCCAAAGGATTTTTTATTTTACCCAGCAAAATTCTTAATCTCTTTGCCAAAGTATTCGTTAATTTACATTTCAAAAATATCCTTTTAATTTTTTCGTAGTCTAATTCAATAAAAATTTTCTCTTGTAAATTATTTCGATTTATAAAATATTCAAATTCATCTGTTCCGATTACAGATGTTTTAGGCGTGCGAATATTAATATTCGGTATATGCTTTGAAAAATCATAGTTGTGTATTAATGTATTGATAAAAGCCAGTCCTCTGCCTTTTCCTCCTAATGAGCCATCCGAAAGACTAACAATATTACTTTCATCAAGTATTGCTGATTCTTCAAAAGGTATTATCTTACCTTTGTTTTGTTCATTTCTGAATTTTTGAATAACATCAATTAAAATTTCGCGGATTTTTTCAGGACTTTCAAATTCATTTACTTTGCGGGGATTTAAAATTTTTGCTGCCTGTATTTCACCCCTTGCCATAAGCCATAACGAGAAATGATTTTTTTTTGCATGATATAAAAGCGATTCATCAGGAATTATTCTTAACTGATTTTCAAATTCTTTCAGTGATTTTGCCATGCCAATCTGGTGTCCTGTTTTATCCCTGTATATAAAGTTACCAAACCCCAAATAATAAGTAATAAAGCTTTGGAAGTCCTGTAATAAACTTTCAGAATTTTTATCAATAAACGTTGATTTCAGTTTATAAGCTGTTTTCGCGTTTTTTGTATTTGATGACTGGATAATTGTTGGCAAATCTTTTATTTCTTTTCGTACATGTTTAATTAATTCAAAACCTGCATTTTCATTCAATTTGCCATCTTTTTCATATTCAACATCAGTTATTACACACAACAGGTTATCTTTATAATTGTTTATTACATTAATTGCTCCTTCATAATTTGATGTTAATATAATTTTCGGTCGGGCTCTCATTCTCAGTACCTTATATAACTCATCGGTGCTTACATCCTCAATAATCCTTTTAGTTTGCTCCAGTACGGTTTGGTAAAGCAGAGGCAAGTAACGGCTATAGTATTTTGGTGAATCCTCAACTAATAAAATCACTCTGACCAATCCAATCTTTGTATCGTTTTTAATATTGATCTTGTCCTCCACAAGTTTGATCATGGCAAAAAATATTTTCGAATCACCATTCCAAATAAAAGTTCTGTCGATATAATCCGACTCTTTTTTACTCTTCTCAAATAAAGCAATGTCACTGTTGCTATTTAATAAAAGAAATATCGGGATATATGAAAATTTGTTTTTTATTTTTTCACTTAATTCAAAAGGCATTTTTTTATCTGCTCCCATCATAAAAATTATCAAATCAAAATGTTTTGAATTAAGTTGTTCAAATGCTTCTTCATTTGTAGAAACGCCTGTAATCCGCGGAAGTGATGTTAAATTAAGCTGATGGTATTCTCCTAATACATGCTCGGAAAATCTGCCTTCTTTTTCAATGCTATATGCATCATAAAGGTTTGCTACTAAAAGTATTTCCTTAACCTTGAACGGCATAAGATCGTGATAAATATCACGGTTATAATTGTTCTTATTTAAAAAGCGTTGGAGTAACTGGCGGTTTGTAATTGAGCATTTATCTTTTTCCGGTTCAGAAATATCGTCAACGTACCGGCTCTTAATTTTTTTCAGAGCATCTTTACCTGTAATACTATTTATATAACCGGTTATCAGATTTGCAATATTTATTATCAGATATCGCTCTTCGTTTAAAAACTGACCTTCATCCAAATCGGGAAATTTTTTCTGATAAAATATTTCAATCACACCAACTTTATTATCAATTGTTTTAAAATCCTGTTGCATTACCCAGGTAGTTTTAAAAAAATTGTGTGTTCGGTGTTCTTTCCCGTCATATACTATCCTGACTGCTGTATATTCCGGATATTGCCAGGCTGCCGGTAAAATAAGACAAATTTGCTGAAGCGTTTCATCAATTGATTTGCCTGCTTTTATAATTTCTGTGGTTTTATTTATTGCAGCCAATTCTTTTAAACGCTCAAGACTTTCGTCTTTCAACTTTTGAATTCCATTAATCCTATCTGATAATTCAGTCATAAATTTTGTTTCAATATTTTTTAATAAAATTGAAAAATAAAATTACAACAAAATTATAAGTTTAAATTGAAAAAATCAGGGTTAAGAAAAAATATATTTTCTTATTCAATATAAAAAAATTTACCTAATATTGCCGAAATTTTTTTATAACCTAATAAAATATTTCTTGAAATTATGACAAACAATTCTTATGAATCATTGGTAAATGATTTTATGGCAAAAATCATTGCTAAAAATCAAGGTGAAGTAGAATTTCATCAGGCAGTACTAGAAGTAGTTGAATCTTTAATTCCTTATGTAGAAGAAAATCCGCAGTATAAAGCTGCAAAAATCCTGGAAAGAATTGCAGAACCCGAAAGGGTTATCTTATTCAGAATTCCCTGGCTTGATGACAAAGGCGAAATTCAGATCAACAAAGGTTACCGAATTGAAATGAATAGCGCAATAGGGCCGTACAAAGGTGGTTTGCGTTTCCACCCGACTGTAAACCTTGGAATTCTCAAATTCTTAGCCTTCGAACAAGTGCTAAAAAACAGCTTAACTACTCTCCCGATGGGTGGTGGTAAAGGTGGTTCCGATTTCGATCCGAAAGGAAAATCCGACAATGAAGTTATGCATTTCTGCCAGAGTTTTATGACAGAACTTTTCCGTCATATAGGGCCTAATACCGACGTTCCTGCCGGTGATATCGGAGTTGGTGGAAGAGAAATCGGTTTCTTATTTGGTCATTACAAAAGACTTAAGAATGAATTTACCGGCGTTTTAACTGGTAAAGGCCGTGAATGGGGTGGCAGTTTGATCAGACCGCAAGCTACCGGTTATGGAACTACTTATTTTGCCGAAGAAATGCTGAAAACCAGAGGTGATTCTTTAAAAGGTAAAATTGTAACTATTTCAGGGTCGGGAAATGTTGCCCAGTATGCTACTGAAAAAGTTACCGAGTTAGGTGGCAAAGTTGTTACTATATCCGATTCTAATGGATTTATTTATGATCCTAACGGAATTGATAAAGAAAAACTGGCTTACATTATGCATTTGAAAAATGTTAAGAGAGGAAGAATAAAAGAATATGCTGCAAAATTCGGCTGCGAATATTATGAAGGAAAACGTCCGTGGGGAATTAAATGTGATGTTGCTTTACCTTGTGCTACTCAGAACGAAATTAACGAAGATGAAGCAAAAACACTGATAAGCAACGGTTGTATCTGCGTTTCGGAAGGAGCTAACATGCCTTCAACTCCTGAAGCAATTCTTGTTTATCAAAATGCAAAAATTCTTTACGGCCCCGGTAAAGCTGCAAATGCGGGTGGTGTTGCTGTTTCAGGTCTTGAAATGTCGCAAAACTCACTGCGATTATCATGGACAAGAGAAGAAGTTGACAGCAGATTACAAACCATCATGAAAGATATTCACGAAACATGTGTTAAATATGGTAAAGAAGATGATGGTTATATTGACTATGTTAAAGGAGCAAATATCGGTGGATTCGTTAAAGTTGCCGATGCAATGATCGCTCAGGGCGTTGTATAATTTTAATCCCGTTTTATAATTCGGGAATATCCGATAAAAAAGAGCCACAGTTTTCTGCGGCTCTTTTTTTAGTATTGAGCTAATTTTTATTTCTCTCTCTTGGTCAGGTACGATAAAGGTCTTGTAATTGGGTCGAAGACAAAATACTGTATCAGGACAAACTCCTTTCCATCATTGATCGAGGCATATAAACGGTCGAGATCGTAGGGTAAAAGGTTACCCTCAAAATCATAATTTCCATCACTGCTCCTTCGTCTGAAAGTTTTAACCCGGTTAACATTTCCGGCAGTATCGGTAAGAGTAATAATATTTACCGGTGTGGAAAAAAGCACAGAATCGATATAACTTTGCTCAAGCAAATCGAGCTGCGCTTCATACCTGATCTTTTTATAGGAATTTATAAAATTCACCATTCTGATAGTATCAAAACTTTCAATCTTTCGATTATGATACAAATCGGTAAGAAGTAAGTTTTTATCGCCAAATTTTTCTACAAGGAACGACTCCTCAGGCTGCTGCGGAAATTCAACTTTAATAGATTTTATCTGCGAAGGTTTTTGGGCAAAGATGGTATGATCGCGCCAATCGTTAGTTCTTGCTGAATATTGTGCTGCCACAAATCCCCTGAAACCTGGCTGATAAACAACAAACGGAACATCAGAACCTTGCATCAGCATAAATGTTCCTATATTATCCGGCGTCGGATTTCCAACATAATAAACTTTTGTAAGCTTTTCGTGCGGAAATAACTTTATCCGGTTAAAAAGATTGATACGGTAAACCTTTTCATAAATCTCAACTTTTACTGCTGTTGTTGCAAGCCGTTTTACAACATTATTATAACTTGCTTTCGACACCGGAGATTTTACTGCCAGGTTTTCCATTGTTTTTAAAAGTAAAGTTATTCCTTCAATCCTGGCTTTATATTTATCGTTGAGAGTCCAGTAGCCGGGCCTGATCTTTTTTAGCAACACCCGATTATCTTTTTTATCAACGAGAAATATTTTTGTTACCCTGGCTGTATCATCAATAGCAAATTCAGCCATCTCTTTTTTTAGAGTGCTTCTCCGGTTTTGTACAAGCAGAAATGTAGCTATTACTGCAAGAATTAAAACACTAATAATGGCAATCCTGTTTTTCTTTATCATAATTTTATCGGTTCTTTATTTTTCGAGTTCATGAGCTTTATGATCGTACAATAACTTCATTTCGGTATTTCCAAGAAGGCCGTAAAGATGGCTCAGGCTTTTAATTGCAATCTTGTTTTGCGGTTCGATGCTGACAACCCTTTTGAAAGTTTCAATACTTTTATCATAATTTTTTAGCATATAATAACAATTTCCCATGTTTAGCAGCGCTGATGTAAAATCAGGATTAAGTGTTAAAGCTTTATCATAATTTTCGATTGCATCCTCGAATTTACCTTGATCGGAAAACATGTTTCCAAGTTTGTAGTATTGATCGGGGTCTGTGCTTTCTTCTTTTTGAAGTTTTTGCATTTCTCTTTGCAGGGCTTTTTCAGCAATGGGAAGATATTGCCGGGCGGTGTTGTTTTCGGGGTTTAACTGAAGCGCTTTTTTGAGATACCTGACAGCAGACGGATAATCACGAAACATATAATACGCCAGCGCCATATTTGAAACATTCATCGAAACATTTTGATTAGACTTTTTATAAAAATTGATAGCAGTTTCGTAATCATGTTTCTGGTAATAGGCATATCCCAGTTTAAAATATGCCTCGCTAAATTTTGGATTTATTTCGAGAGCTTTATTTAACTGGTTTATTCCCGATTTCATTAGTGAATCTTTCGCAGTCTTGTCGGTTGCCGCCACCGATTGATTAATCAGTTCGCTGCCGTAATGTTTTCTTAAAAGAGCGCTGTTGCCTCCGTGCTTAACATCAGAAGAAAAAAGTGTGAAATTATTTTTCCAAACAGGAGTTCTTGTAATCGTCCTCACAGAATAAAGCATCAGCAAAATAATTATTACTCCTGTAACGATTTTTACATTCCTTGTATGGAAATCCCAGATAATTCTTTTGCTTTTTCTTGCTCTCGGCAATAATTTAAAAAGATAATAACATAAGAACAGTGTGAAACCAAGAACAGGCGCATAAAGAAAACGTTCGGCCATAATCCCTCCTCTGAGAATTACAAAAGCCAGACCAACCGAAAGTGTTATTACAAAAAAGAATATTGAAAATGATATTACATTTTTCCTTTTGAAGTTTTTAAGCGCAAGATAGGCAAGAAATATACCGCAGAGCAACGAAATTATCACCGAGATATTTAACCAGCCAACTCCCGGTATTTGATTGAAAGAATAGTCGTAAAGCAACTGAAACGGAAAAATTACCCGGTAAAGATACATCCCGAAAATATAAACCGCTGTTGGCAGCCTGGTTGCAAAATCTTTATACGGATAAATATTTGTGTCTAAAGGAGGCTGTCCCGATAATGTGCCTATCAACATGTATTTTTGCAACAGGAATAAACCTGAAACAGCAATAAAGGTAAGCGTAATTCCTGCAATATGGTTCCCGCTTTTTGGAGTAAAAAAATACAACATTATCGGTACCAGAATCAGTGTGGTCATGGATGTTTCTTTTGATAAGAGCGCCAGATAATAAAATATCCATGAAAGAAGCAGGCAAATAAATTTTTTGTCTTTTGAATACTTAAAAACAAAAAGAAGGCAAAGGATTGCATTAAAAAAGCTAAGGATTTCATCACGGCTTTTAATATTAGCCACAACTTCGGTATGCACCGGATGAGCTAAAAACAACAGCGTAACCGACATAACAAAAACCGGCATATTCCTGAAAAGTTTCGATAAGAGCAAAAACAATATCATGCCGGTAAGTGCATAAAGCAATATGTTTATTATGTGGCTTACGGATGGGTCATTTCCGGCTATTTCGTTTTCAACTGCAAAAGTAATGAGAGAAAGAGGCCTGTAATAACCGAGGTTCTGACCTGAACTGCTCCAGTAATTTGTGGATGCAAGAACCGGAATTCCGGCAAACCCCTGGTTTACATATTTATTATTAACAATCTGAGGCAGATCATCAAGAGTGTGTTCATTCGGGATGCTGTTACCGTAAAGGATAAAAGCAAAAACAAAAGGAATCCAGACCAGAAATTTATTGTACGGCTTTTTTTCTGGTATTCCCATTTTGTATTTTATGTGATTAACTTTTTTTGATTTCATTGTGAAAAGATAAAAGGCAAAAGTAAAAAGTTTAGACTTCATAAAAATAAGAATAAACACTACATAATATTTGAACATTTTTAATAAATAGAACACGGATTTAACAGATTTTCACTGAAAAATAAATCTGTGAAAATCAGTGTAATCTGTGGCAGTATCTTTTGTATTTTTATCAAGCCACAGATTGCCCTGATTTTCACTGAGAGAGTTTATTTATATTTAAGAAACCCAAGTAATTATAGAAGATTTGTCAGTATTAGTTAAGAGCTCTC
>CBDUSJ010000089.1:0-8661 GCA_965369845.1 uncultured bacterium
ATATAAAAAGCCGCGAAACTTGTCCGTATGGATGCGCGAATTTACAATTTAACACTATTGATTATTAGTAGTTTACTATTTACAAAATATCAGTATTCACCTTTTTAGACTTGACTCAAATATTATAAAAAATATTGGAATTGATACCCGGATAAAGTAAAATTATATATAAAATGGAAACAGTTGATATATTTGAAACTATTGAGTTGTATTTAAAAGGAGGGCTTAGGGGGAAAGCTTTGGAGGAATTTAATGCAAAACTTAAATCAGATAAAGAATTTGCCGAAAAAGTTGAAAATATCAAAGCCGGTATAATGAGTATTGAACTGAATGGCAGATTTGAATTGAAAAATAAATTAAAGAAAATACACAAGGAAGTTATCACTAATAAAACGAGCTATAATTTTATTCTGAAAATTGCCGCTATTTTTGTAGGGCTGATCTTATTATCCTCACCTTTTATCTATCATAATTTTTTTAACAAAACTGATAATGAACAATTGTTTGCTTCTTATTTTAAAACATACCCCGATATAATCAGTCAGCGAAGCAGCGAAATGCCCGCTAATATTATGCTCGAAGAAGCAATGAGTTACTATAAAAATGAAGAATATGAAAATGCAATTGTTTTATTTAACGAATTGCTTGATTATGAATATAAGGATAATATCTATCTGCGATTTTATTGTGGAATAAGTTATTTGGGTATAGGTAACATTGACCAAGCGCGGGAAATTTTCAGGAATTTATCAAACGATACGAATAGCAAACTCTATTACCAGGTAAAATGGTATTTGGCGCTAAGTTATTTGAAAAACGGAAACAACGAATCGGCCGAAGAACTTTTAAAAGAAGTTATTGAGAATAAAGGCTATAATCAGAAAAACGCTAAAAAGCTGTTGAAGAAATTGTAGTATTTTAAAACAGTCATTTTCTGTTTTCTAATACAATAAATGTCAGCGACGAAAATAACTTAATAACAATTTAAAATTTAGCCGATGTTTTAGTAAACTTTTTTGCCAAAGCTCTTCGTGATGATGCAAAAACAAAACGAACAAACACCCACACTGAAATTATAATTAAAGGTATTATCAACCAGATAAAATTATTATCCCTTTTCATAATGGGTTCATCATTTCCTACATGTATAAACCCTGCCCAGAAGTATGGATTTGTCATTAGTTCATCGGTATTGGAAATATATTCTAATTTGGCTTTTCTTAAGGCAACATCCTTTTTTTCTCCATTTTGCAAATGTTTGTAAAAACTTTCCATAATTACGGCAGTTGACTCATCGCAAACACTCCAGAGACTAATGACTATGCTTGGTGTTCCGGCATATAAAAATCCGCGTGCCAGCGTCATCAGCCCCTCTCCTTTTTGTAATTTTCCATAACCCGTATTGCAAGCGCTTAAAACTACCATCGATGCATCTAACCGCATATTAAAAAGTTCGTAAGCATATAAATTTCCATCTTCTGTGTTATTTATATCCTTTGAAAAAACTAAGTTCGAAAACATGGGGTTGTTATTGTCGATAATGCCATGGGTGGCAATGTGCAAAATTCCGTATTTTCCTGCTTTTTCTTTAAACACGGTTTCAGTTGCCAGGCTATCAATAAAAACATCTCCGTCAACAATTTCAAGTATTTTTTTCACTTCCGTTTCAGTACCTGTAAGTTCTGATAATTAATCGTCCCTCGACCTGATCTTTTCAATTGCAGATATATCATACTTATAATTTTGTTTTTTAAATGTAAGCGCAAAAGCTAATATATTTTCATTGTTTGGTTTTTTATGTTCCAATAATGATTTAAAATACAGTTTGCTTGAATATCCGTAATTGATAGTGTAATCCTTTAAAAAAAATGAAAAATCTTTAAAATTGATTTCGCCTTTGTCAACAGGCTTTGATAATAAAGCGCCGAAAGGAATATAAGCCAATTGTCCGTCAGGGATAATGATAATATTAGTTTGCTGAAAGAATTGTTGCATTGGCCAGAGAAGAGCTTTATAGAGATAATATGCCACTCCGGTATATTCTTTTACTTCATTTTCCGATTGGCGGATAATATTGGCGTTCGTGAGAAAATTACGTAGTTTCTCAATGTTATAATAAAAATTCGGATCAATCGGAATTTCTATTATATTGTTTCTTTCTTTTGTAATAATAAAAGTGTACAATAAACTATCATAAACTAAATATTCCAGCAAAATATCTTCAGGGGTTAACAATTGTTGTATTTCCTCAATAGTATAAACTTTCTTTTCGTATTTGAAACGATAATATTTCGGATAGTTTTTTTCGAGAAATTCACAATGGTTTTCGAGATTCATCTTACTGTTGAATACTTCTACTTCTAATTGGTCTGTTAATAATGGGTCAGGGCAAGGTTTTGAATTTTCGTCGTAGATTTTTTTTTGTAATGATAACAGTTTTTGTTTTAATACACTCTCAATTGCCAAAACAGAATCGGGAATATCGGCATAAATTTTTGCTTCATTTTCGCTTATTATGTCGAGTAAAAGGTTTGCTTTTCCCTGCTCAGCCAATAGAAAAGCCTTTTCTTTATACATATTCTCTCTTGTTTTAATAAATAGCTTGATGGCAATTTTCAGCGCTTTTTCATAAAAAAATTGATTGTTGTGCAAAATAAAAAGCTTACTTTTTTCATCTTCATATCCTATACGTATTTTATTAAGCAGTTCAATAATCAGTTCATAAGTTTCAAAACATAATTGCAGGTCTTTAATATCATGGGTCTTTGATGAATAATATTGATAAAAGGTTTTTGCTTTTTCCCGGAGAATATTAATTATAATAAAATCAAAATAAGAGTTTTTTACATGAGGATTAACATAAAAGTTTGTATCGTCAAATTCTTTAACATTAACTATCAAAGCCTTTTGAAAATGCTCAAGAGCCCGGCGGTATTCTTGCAAATCAAGGTAAAAATTTCCAAGGCTTATAAGAGAAAGTAAAATCCCATACGTATCATCTATTTCACGCCGTAATTGAAGCGCTCTATTAAAACAAATCAGGCTGCTATCATATTTTTGTTTTAAAGCATACAATTCGCCGATGTTATTCAGAGAGCTGGCAATTAATTCTTTATCGCCAATTGTCTCTTTTATTTTCAATGATTTTGAAAGATATATCAGCGCTTCATCATATTGCTCTTGCATTTTATATAAAACGCCGATATTATTCAGAGTTTGAGACACACCGTATTGATCGTCTAACTCATACCTGATTGATAAAGCCTTTTCATAATATTCTAATCCTTTATCCAAATCGCCAAGTTTTATATAAGTGGTTCCTATATTATTCAACGAATTGGAGATCATTTTCCTGTTGTTCAATTTCTGTCTGCACTTGAGAGAACTATTATAGTATTCAAGAGTTTTATTATAGTCTCCTATGCTGTTGTAACCAATGCCAATAAGATTTAAAGCTATGGCTTCATCTGTAACATCGTTTATTTTTTTTGCAAATTTTAAATATTGTTTGGCGAAGTCTATCGTTTTTAAGCTGGATTTCCTTACATAATATATCGACAATCTTCTTAAAGCATCTGCTTTTAACGAGTCGGCAATATTATTCCATTGAGAGCTGTTCAGAAGATTTTCAAGACTGTCAACAGGTGTGCGAACTAAAGATATATTTTGAGCTGTTAAGAAAAACGGGAATATAAAAATCAAAAACAATAATGTTATGCCATTAAAACTATTTGATATTTTGTTGAATTTCAATTTAAATAAATTTTAAATTTTGTTCTTTTTAATGATACTAACATTTTTTAGTGGACAGGATTGTTGAAATCTGAAGTAATAAAATAGGTAAGTAAGGTAAGTAGGTGAGTGCGAAAGTAACTCAACCACTAAACCAATTCCAGTCTTCCGTCCTCTGTCTTCCGTTTTCTGTCTTCCGTCTTCTATTAAATTTGTATTAGAACCATTTAATTAATAAAAACATCTGTCATTTAAGGAAAATCATTTTCCCGATTTTATTGGAATTATCTTTTTCTAATTGATAAAAATATATTCCACAGGGAACATGGTTTTGATCATTGTTGCTTGCATCCCAAATAAATGTATGAATACCGGATTGTAAAACTCCTGAATAAAGTGTTTTTACCAATTTGCCGCTTAAATTATAAATCTGAAGTTTAATATTACAACATTCATCTAAAATAAATTCAATAGTTGTTTCAGAATCAAAAGGATTGGGATAATTTCTTATAAATTCACTATTGCCTGATAATAATTCATTTTCCCGGATACTAATATTAATATATTCAAATTGATAATAATCAACGCCAGTGTTGCCATCAATATCCGAACCCGAAATCCTGACATTATATGTGCCGTATTCAGGGGGAGTAAAAGTTGCTTGCCATTGTGTGCCGGCGCCCGTCATTTCAGCAAAAAATACCGAATCGTTCGGGCATTCGATTTTTAACAAGGGAACAGAATTCATTTTTTTATATTGTACTGATTTTGGAGTATTACAACCATATTCGCCTTTTTCATAAATTGAATGCACATTTTCATATTCATCGACAACACACTTTGGATACCTGATGCTTTCATTGGATATAAAAGGTTGTTCCTGAATTATTGTCAGTTCGTCATCGCTAAGAGATTGACCATTCCCATATAAATTACCGTTAATTTTAGTATAGTAAGCGTAAGTTACCTGTTGACTGCTTTTGGCCCAGACAATATGTAAATTGTTTTGTTCATCAATATCCATTCTTGGCGACCAAACCTGATTATTGCTCTGAGTCAGAGAACTTTTGTCGATAGATATAGCGCCGTCGGGTAATAGTTTCATATAAGTAAGAATGTTTGAAGATCCGGTCCAGTGTTGCCAGATTATGTGAACATTATTATTATAATCACAACATATCTGTGGCTTGTTCAACTGTTGAGAAGGATTTAAACATAATGAAATTTTATCGGACCAGGTATCTCCGCCATCAACCGAGTAAGCGTATGTAATATCGTGCATATCATTCGACCATACGATGTATATTTTATTATCCGTATCGATTGCCGTTCTTATCTCATTGGTCCAGGCATTAGCGCCGGTTATTATTGTTTGGCCACTTATCAGGATTGTTCCGTCTGCATCAATTTTAGTAAATTCAACACTACCGCCCCCTGAAAAAATATAAGTTTTATTGTCGCTATCAACTGCGCCTTCTTTATCCAGTGTGGGCTGCCCGATGTAAATATTTTTTAAAGGGTTATTTATAATCAAAGGATTACTTCCCGGCCCGTTCCAGTCATTATATTCTTCAAGAATATCACCATTATTATGTAATTTATACATATCAAAATTGTTGTTCTTATTTGAATATTCGTATAATTTAACCGCTGCATAAATATTATTCTGATTATCTTTGGCTAATCGTGTATTCAACCACCAATAGTCAAAATTACCGACAGACCAGATCTCTTTTTTTTCTACCCAACCGGTAAACAAATCTTCATCTGAAATAACATAAATAGTTATGTCTTCTCCAATTAATGAATCACTTATTGTGAAAGATGGCGCTATTGTATCGCGCAAAACAAACGATTTTATGTAATCATTTTTGATACAATCAGAATATTTGTCATATCCGATTTTATTGTTTAGAGCGGGATCGGTTTTTTGCGAAAAACCCTGCACTACAATTAAAAAGCACGATAGCAACAAAAATTTTCTCATTTTAATTTTCATTTTAATTTCCTCCTGATTTTTAAACTTATTATTAAAATATACTGAATTTACACCTTTTCAAAATTTTAATTCAATCGGTATTTTGACAGCAAATTTATTAAAAAAATATTCTTAAGAAACTAATATCTTTATTTTTTATAATATTGCTTAATATTTTTATTGAAAAATTATAAAACCATGACCGACCACAATTATGTTTTAGAAAAAGTAAAACAATTTTGCAGTTACCGGGAAAGGTGCATACTTGAAGTAAAAAACAAATTATATGAATGGAATGTTCAAGCTGTAAAATCTGAAAAAATAATACAGGAGCTGCAACAAACAAACTTTGTTAATGAAGAACGATTTGCCAAATTTTTTACATCAGGTAAATTCAGAATTAATAAATGGGGAAAAAATAAGATAATCTATGAACTGAAAAAAAAACAAATTCCGGATTTATATATTAAAATAGGATTGCAAGAAATTAATGATGAAGATTATTTAAAAACACTTAAAAAAATTATTTCAAAAAAAGAAGCTGAAATCAAGGAAACAAACATTTCAAAACGAAACAATAAACTGGCTGCGTACGCTATTTCCAGGGGCTACAGGCCAGGTCTTGTTTGGGATGTTATAAAATCAATAAATTTGGAATAGTGGAATGTTAGAATGTTTCACGAAATAGACTTTTGCGGCTAAATACAGACTTCCTTACACTATAAATGATTATCAATCTGTTTTAGGTTTTTAACGGAAAATAATAGTGACACTTTTTAATATCGAATAAATAATAATAAATAACGAATAAAGAAATAATATCCAAATAATCAGATTATTAAGGGCATGTTTTAATTCTTCATTCTTTATTCGATGTTCGATATTCATTATTTTTGGTGTCATTGATATTTCATATTAATCAGGAAATCTGAAATAATAATTTGAACGAAATAAATTAGTTTTATGTTCATTATCCTGGATACATTTATTCTTTGATATTTAGCTAATTATTCTGACATTTTCAGTTAAATAATTATGTTGAACGAAACCGCCTCTTACCAGAGGTGGTAATTTTTTTTATTATATTTGTAGTAATGATTATTAACATAAAATAAAAAATGATTCGTTAAAATGAAGTGTGAACCTGGAAATGCAATACAGGAACTACACAAAAAAAACCATAGCCTCCGGCAAAGAATGCCCATAGCACTGCGGAATCGCACAACATATTTTTATAAATCATCTCCCTCATTGTTTTTCCTGATATTTTCAAATTTTTTTTTCGTTTCAGTTTCTTTTTTTACTTTTGCAGGGACGATTAATAAAACACTATTACGTTAAAAGTTAAAAAATAATAAAACCGAAATTACCCTGCATATTACAATGATAAAATAATATTTTAAATAGAGGTGAAAAATGAAAAAACATTATCAATTACCTATTTTGATCGAAAAAGATGAAGATGGTTTTTATGTTGTAGAATGTCCTGTATTTAGTGGCTGTTATACCCAAGGCAAAACTATGGATGAGGCCTTAAAAAACATTCGGGAAGTAATCGGCTTATGTCTTGAAGAAAAAGAAAATAAAGAAGCTCTCAAAAATTTTCACCCCCAAGAGTTAATTTTTTCCACTTTATCTTATGCCTAAATTACCACAAATATCTGCAAAAGAAACAATAAAAGCTTTTGAGAAAATGGATTATCAAATCATTCGCCAAAAAGGTAGTCATATCAGAATGCATCATAAAACAGATAAAAGCAAACAACCACTAACAATTCCTAATCATAAAACGATCGGTAAAAGGGTTGCTGCGTAAACTATTAAGAAATGCAGTATTAACCGTTGAAAATTTTTTAAAATTACTCTAATAATATATAACAAATCAATCCACCTGACTTGTTTTGCTATCTGACTGCGTCAAACTATTAAGGTGATTTCCCAATGTAAAAAAATTATTTCATTTGAATAATCGCAATTGATACCGATGAATTTATTAATCGTTTTGTAAGGCATATACTTCCCTGCGGTTTTTACAATATCGGGTATTTCAGCATTTTGGCTCCGGCCGATGATAAAGCAAAAACTGCTTTATGTTTCGATTTGCCGGATAATCCAACATTTTTTTATGAATGTGAAGACTTGCCGGCAATTGATGTTCTTTCAAGTAATTTTTTTCCAAAAATTTGCCTGGGTTTCGACAAAGATAAAACTCTTAAAAAGAATATCTAACCCTGCGACATTTTCCAATCCACCGGTTTGGCGGATTTTTATTAATCATACTCCTCACTGTTTTTTTCCTGATATTTTTACATTTTTTTTTCGTTTCAGTTTCTTTTTTTATTTTTGCAGGGACGATTAATAAAACACTATTACGTTGGCAAAAATACAAGAGCAGAATTGCATAATTGACCATTTGATAAAAAAAATGTAATTTTGTAGAAAAATAAAATAATTATGCACACAGCAATAGAAAATAGAAAAGTAGATAATTACTTCCAGTTTATGCGAAATTGGGATAATGAATCCAAAAAGAATTTGATTATTAAATTGACTCAATCAATCGGAAATGAAACAAAAAAGGAAAGAGATTTTTCATCTTGTTTTGGTGCTTGGGTTGACGACAGAACTGCCGATGAAATAATTGAAGACTTACGTGCAGACAGAATAAAAAACCGAGAAATAGAAGAATTTTAATGGATTATTTACTTGACACTAATATTTGCATCCATTATTTTAAAGGACAATTCGGTATAAAAGAACGGATTGAGAAAATTGGATTTGAAAATCTAGCAATTTCTGAAATTACATTGGCAGAATTGATTTATGGAGCAGAGAAAAGTCAGCAAACGGAAAAGAATATGAAAGTCGTTGAAAATTTTGCTAATAAGATAGAAATCTTACCGATTTTAAGTTCACTTAAAGTTTATGGAAAAGAAAAGGCTCGTTTAAAA
>CBDUSJ010000090.1:0-8645 GCA_965369845.1 uncultured bacterium
GAAGAACATTTTTTTTTCGTCTGAAGGATGGTTAAAACCAAGTGAAGCAGCATGTAATGTCTGGCGGGGTAGCATCTTGAAGCAGTTATTTACGAACTGTTTGTATTTTGTGAAGGTCGTGCCTTTCAGGATAATGTTCCCGCCATATCTTTCATCGTTGAAAATCGGATGTCCGAGAAATCTGAAGTGCGCTCGTATCTGGTGTGTGCGTCCGGTTTCGAGGCTGCATTCAACAAGAGTTACATAACCAAACCTTTCTAAAACTTTATAATGAGTTACAGCATGTTTACCTTGTTCTCCGTTAGGAAAAACAAACATCTGCATCCTGTTTTTGGGATTTCTGCCGATATTTCCGCTTATCGTGCCTTCGTCCTCCTTAACATCTCCCCAGACCAAAGCAAAATATTTCCTGTCGATGGTATGCTCGAAAAATTGTTTACCTAACTTGGTTTGTGCTATTTCATTTTTTGCGATTAAAATTACTCCCGATGTATCTTTATCTATCCGGTGAACGAGTGTCGGTACAATCCCGGGCGATGCTTTTTCCCGGCCAAAATACCAGGCGAGGGCATTCAGAAGTGTCCCGGTAAAATTTCCGTGACCGGGATGCACCACCATACCTGCGGCTTTATTTACAACAACAATATCATTATCCTCGTAAAGAATATTTACCGGAATGTTCTGTGGAATTATTTCAACTTCGCGTACAGGATATGGAAGGACAATTGAAATTACATCATCAGGTTTTATTTTATAATTCGATTTTACAGGATTATCGTTAACAAGAATATTTCCTTCTTTTGCTGCATTCTGGATTTTATTTCTCGACACATCCTCGATGCGGTTCATCAGGAACTTATCAATACGGAGAAGACTTTGTTTTTTGTCGGCAACTATCCGGTAGTGTTCGTATAGATCTTCACTCTCCCCGTTTATTTCCGGATTTTGTTCTGTCATTTGAAATAAAATTTAAAGCCGGTATGGTTATCTCGAAAGAACTATTTTACGAATATAAAATTTCCGGTTAAGGTTATCAATAAGTTTAATAATATAAACACCTTTTGGCAGAAAGGTCAGGTTGATTTGCGAATGGTATTTGGTGGAATATACATGTTGCCCTAATATATTAAAAAGTTCAAGTTGTAAATTATCGCTTAGTTCATCTGACGGAAGTTTTGAAAATTTAAAACGAATCAAACCATCGTAATTTGGATTTGGATAAACTTCAAAATTTGTTATTTGTGAGCTTTTTTCAACCGGGTATTCATGGATTTGTTTCCCAACAACCGGTCTTATCATTAAAGAGCCTTTAAAACTTGTTTTAATCCACTCGCCGGTAATGTTGTAGAAAATATGCGAGCTTGCATCGTTATAAGCATCAAAGCCGATATTCAGATTATCGTTTGTTGTCTGGATACATCCGACATAAAAAGTTCCTTGAATCGGAACGATAGAATCCAAATAATAAGTATGATACTCGTAAATACTGTCTTCAAAAACCGGTCGTTCTCTTTCCTGTCTATAAATTATATCTCCCGGTCTTCCGTTCAGGTCTTTCCAAACTATAAGGTGAAAAAACTGATCGTTTACGCCGCTGAATGTTTTATTAAAAAACATCTGTACGGCTCTTAGTGTATCCCTTTTGTTTAGCCGGAACTGGTATGCAAGTTCGGCGCCTGCCGGTGTAAGTCCATAGCCGAACTCCGGTGTTCCGTCATCATAAGCATAAAAATTATAAAATTTCTGATTATAACTTATTGTATCGCCCAATTTCAGAACGGGGTCGCCTTCAAGGTAGTGAGTAATCTCGAACGAAGCGCTGTCGCGATTCCCGAAGGGTGGAAATATTCCCTCCACAGGTGGATACGCAAATTTCTGATAGTCGATGTATCCGTAAGAATAAAACGGTTCAAGGCTCCAACTACCACCGGTGTAATCAAATTCTAGGTTACCTACATCATTATATACAGTATAATTGTAGGTTGCAGTCTGGTTGATTACATCAAGATTGCTGATGAGAATTTCAATGCCACTTTTCATTTCACTGGTCGGGTCGTTGCGGTATTGATAGAAGGGCATATACTGATAATCCTTCAGGAACGATGGAGCCCTCTCTATAAAAGTTATGTCTTTGTAAGTGGTGTCGCCAATGTTTCTATCGATATTCAGGTAAACGTAATCAACATTCCAGTAGTCGCAGTTGCTTTGCCAGCTTTGGAGGTTAATGCTTGCTATGCTGGCGAAATTATAAAACCTGAACTGGAAATTGCTTCTGAAAAATTCTTCATTAGTAACCGGTATCATTATCTGTTTAAAATATGCAGTATCATTTTTCAGTCTGAAACTGTCGAGAGTCATTCCCGGAGAACTCCATACCTTTTGCCAGTTCGATTTTGGAAGGTAGATCGAATCGCAGGGAAGAACCACATAATCCGAGGCGTATAATGTGTCTTTCATAACTGTACCCCAGAGGGAATCGCATGGCGAAAAAAGGATGTCTCCCGGAAAAATAGTATCTCCCGGATTTATATAAGTCCCCACTGAAACTTCGATAGAATCAATATACCAAAAAACAGAATCGTTAGTAAAAACACCAAATTCGAGAATGAGAGAATCCTGTTTCTGGGGGTCATTCCCTCTTCCCTGCGGCTGATAAAAAAAGCTGAAATATACCGAATCGGCAGGAGTCAAAGCTCTTGGTTCGGGTTCAAATACCGAATCGAGACGTATCGGTTTTGAGGTTAGCTGGTCGGCATAAAACTGAAGTGAGTTTGCATCGGGATAAATGTTTCCTGTTGCATCAATTGCATCAAAAGTAGCTGCCCCGATACTTGGAGGAAATTTCGGAAAATCGGTGTTTATATAAACGTAATTATCGAGCCATCTCGAAGTATCCGGAAATATTCCTTTCTGATGGAAATCATCAAAAAACGGTAAAATAACCGGCGTGGGATAAACCAGCTTCGATGATTTGAATGCTTTCTTTTCCTCCCAATGTTTTTTTATTACCGGATTAACCGGCAGGCCGGTCAGGTATTCCTGTCCATAAGAAACAGAATAAACAAAAAGAATAGTTAATATTGTTAAAAAAAACTTTTTCATTTCAGGATTTATCTTTGAAACAACAAAGTGTCAACCCTCAAGCTGTCAGCATTAAGAGTATCCGGTTGAAAAGTTAAAAGTAAAGAATCAAAGTTAAATTGCAAATCCGATCTTAGCCAGAGGTCAACAAAGTAACCATAATCAACAAAATAATCCGTTGTTCCGGCCGGTTGTTGCTGATATACTTTTGAATGCATCTTATCGCGGCCGTCGAGATATTTCAGGTAACCGATATTAAATGATGAATTATTAAGAATGCCAATGGCCTCACTTTCGGTTTTTCCGATAAGAAAAGGCACACGGATTTTTTCATTATGCAAACCTTTGCCCAGGATAATCTTGATGGAGGACCCTTTTAATATCTCTGTACCCAGTTGAATAGGCTCCTCTTCGAACATTTGAGCAAGCACGGCATTTTTTGCAAAATTCGGAACATACTCAAGCTTGTTCAGTTTCAACCCACTGGAATAAAGCTCGTTTAAAGCCTGACGTAGCGACAGGTCAACAAGATCGGGCATTATTACTTGTTCGGGCTGTATTGCCACGATGGTAACGTAAATTTTCCGATCTCTCTTAACCTTTGACCCCGGCGGCGGATCCTGTAAAACAATAGCGCCTTTTTCAAAATGATCATCGTAAACCGAATCTATCACAACAAAATTAAAATATCCTTTAGTGTCGAAATCACCGGCACGGGCAATCTGAATGCCGGTTAAATCCGGGACTTCGAGCCTTTCGCCGTGATGCGTGTAAATATCAATTATTTTTACCGTCAGCCAAGTCAGTAGAACAACCAATACTATGGCTATAACCAAATGTTTGAAAAATGTTTTGCTGATGAAGAATTTAATTAAGCCCATCCAGGTTTTCCGAATATTTTCTGTATAACTTTAAAAGAATAATTTTATTGCTAAATAACGACAAAGATAACAAAAGTAGTAACCGTTTACAGAACACTGAAATTAGAAATTGGAAATTAGAAATTAGAAATTTGTGTTCTACTACACTCATTATTAATAACTATGTGGCGTAATTACCGAACTTTAAATTTCAGAACCCATATTTTCGCATTAGCAAAGTGTCAAGTAGTTTTTTGATATATTAAAGCTGCCAAAAAATTTTATATATAAAAATACTGAAATCCATCCACCCGTACGGACGGACAAGTTTAAAAATTAGAAAAAAATGAAAAGAGTTTACGAAGTTGAACGTGTTTACCCCGTTGGATATTTATATTTAGGTGGTCATTATTTGAAGTTATTATCTTACGGGATTAATCAACAACACAAAAATATAATAATACAAATTTCTAATTTCTAATTTCCAATTTCAAACCGTGAACGATTACCAAAAGTAATACTGCATTGATTGCCTGATAATGCTATTATTTCGAAATAGTTATTTTTGTCGAAGAAATAACCAGGACATATTTTATTAAATGTTTCCAAAATAAATATGATGACTTTCCTTTTTGTGATCCAACTCGTTTCATCATTTGTTGTAGGCGGGGTGGTTATTGCGTTGCTTTCTTTTTTGGCTGAACGTGTCAGCAGCCGGATTTCAGGAATTATCCTTGCTTTTCCTTCAACGGTTGTGTTGGGTTTTTTCTTTTTAGGATGGGCACAGTCGCCCGAAGCAGTGGCGAAAGTGATACCGGCTACTCTTATACCTCTTGGTTTGTCGGTGCTTTTTCCGGTAATTTATGTTTTTACCGCCAGTGCTTCTATTAAATTTTTCCATCAGAAAATTTTTCAAATCGGTTTTAGTTTTTTGTTGAGCGTCACTGTTTGGTTATTATTGGCATTGCCGATGGCCATGTTGAAATTATCAAATTTGTTTATTGGGATAGCCGGATATTTGGCGCTTGCAATTTTTTCACATTTCATGTTGCAGCGCAAGGATTACATCAAACCGCCGTTTTTATCCTATTCGCCCGGCCAAAAAATTGGAAGAGCAGTTTTTGTGGGATTGATGATCGCAATGGTTGTTTTCATAGCTGAAACACTGAACCCGTTTTGGGGAGGGGTGTTTGCGATGTTCCCTGCAGCTTTTTCATCTTCGTTGGTAGTGTTGCATTGGTATTATAATCCCGAAAGTTTATTTCCAACAGTCAGGAAAGTCGCTGTCGGCTCTATTTCTATTTTCATGTACGCTATTACCGTCATGTTTGTATTTCCGCTATTTGGTTTTATTTGGGGCACTCTAATTGCATTTCTTGTCAGTTTTATCACCACACTGGTTCTTTCCAAAATTCAACCAGGGAAAAATTTACAACGAAAAGTCAACAAATTCTGAAGGCATTGGCAATTTATCTGACGGAATATTTGTTTGGATGGGTTCCATAAGCTTTTGTTTAAATGCTTTGCTAAAATGTTTTGCAAAATCCAGGCTTTTCAATGGCCCGTTTTTTCCTTCCTCTTTTCTCCTGATCAGGTTTTTCATCAATAATGTACCCATGTAATCTATAGGCTCAAGCATTTTATCATCAAGAACAAGAATATTGTTAGTGATGCTGCCATCAGCAAATCTAACATTTACAGGGGAAGATTGCCCTACGATAGGGCCGGCATCGAGTTTATCGGTTAAATGATGAATTGTAACTTTAGAGGTTTTGGCATTTCTGTCTATCAATTCCTGGAAAGGTTTTGGGCCGGCGCCATGATGGGTGGCAAGATCGGCAGGATGGAAATTATAAATCCCGTAAGGTGGGTAATCAATAATCGGTTTGTCGATGATCTGCCCGAAAACACATACCAGAATAACATCAGGATTCCAGGAGGAAAGAAGCTTACGGAAAAATCCGGTCTTTACAGCCCCTGTATAAACCGGTACGCCCGCCATTAGTGCCGATTCAATCATAGCCGTTTCCAGTCCGATGATCTCTTTTTCGCCGTACATTCTCCAAATTCTTCGCTTAACCGATATTTTAGCTTGTGGGCTTGCAGGATCATCTGTAACCAGGCCAACAATATTTAGGCGTCCGGGATTGTTTTGTTCAAGTTTTTTCAGCGTTTCGCACAAGAGGTATCCAAGCAGATAGCTTGCAAGGATCACTACTCTCATTCCGCTTTCTTTTTTGTGTCGGGTTTCATCTTCGGCAGGTAAGATCAACTGCCCCCATGATGAATCATCAACATTACTTATAATTCTCCGGTTTTTATTATCGGTGATTATGCGTTTATCAACTATTATTTCAAGATCTTTTTTCATTGGTGTAATATTTTTGTAATATGTTTGTCTTATTTAATTTTCAGCCGCTTCACCAACTTCCCTATCGTAAGCCCCTGAACAATAATAGAGAAAGCAGCCACAGTATATGTCAGGAAGATAATGAAATGAGCATTGTACGAATTACCAAGCGACAAAGCCAGCGCAAAAGCCAAAGCGCCTCTCAAGCCGCTCCAGGTCATAATTGTTACTACCTTGAAATTAACCCACGGAAACTTATGGTTTTTTTGTTTGATTAAAAAAAATGGAATGGTAACAGAAACAAAGCGTGCAATAAGAACAATGATTATGGTTAATATCGCAGCCTCAAAATCGACCGCATTCGGATCGACCAGCATGATAGCCAATCCCATTAAAACAAATAAAGTACTGTTAAACACCTCGTCAAGGATCTCCCAGAATGTTTTTATCAAGGTTTTGTTTTCAATTCCGGCATATTTATTTACCCAGTTACCAATCGTTAAGCCTGCAGCTACCATTGCCAAAGCGCCTGAAACATCAATTGCGTTAGCAACGGCATATCCTCCGGTAGCAACTACCAAGGTGATCAATACTCCTGTTTTTGGTTCTTTTACAAGCTGCTTTAAAAAATACAAGCTAATCAAACCCAACAACAAACCAAACAGGATTCCTCCGATAGCTTCCCTTAAAAACAACACCGCAGTTTCTCCAAGTGAAAAATCATGCTCTCCTCCACTGATCAGGTGTAATATTGTAACAAAAATAACAATGCCGATACCATCATTAAATAACGATTCTCCTTCTATTCTCAAAGTGAGCGACTTGTTAACGTTATAATTCTTGAATATTGACAGCACAGCGATAGGGTCGGTTGGTGATATCAGGGCGCCAAACAACATACAATACAACAAGGGGATACCGATTCCTATCCACCCGAAAACAAAATATGTCATGTACCCTACTAATAAAGTTGAAATAATCGTTCCGAAAATTGCAAACAAAAAAACAGGAATTCGTTCTTTATCAAGTGCTTTAACGTCAATATGAACAGACCCGGCAAACAACAAAAAACTCAGGATGACGTTCATTAAATAATCATGAAAATCAAGATTTCCCAAAATTTGCGGGAGTTTCAAAAACAAATTGAAATCTATAATTTTCAATAGAAACAATAATGCGGAAAGTCCCATTCCAAGTATCATCAAACCAATTGTTTGCGGAAGTTTTATAAACTTGGTATTAAGAAACGCGAACAGAGCCGCGACAGCCAGTAGCATGATAAATGATTGATACATTATTTACAAATTTTCAAATTAATTTAATTTTTCAAAAATATAAAAATATTACGGGAAGGAATTATTTTAAAATATAAAGACCTTTGAAACGAATTAATATTTATTATTTTTACACCCGCAAATTTAAAAAACCTTTGATTATTTAAGTTAAAATGAAAAATATACCAGCTCAAGGTTTTTTGGAAATATTACTTTTCACCTCACCCGATGGTAGTGTAAAAATAGAAATTTATCAACTAAATCAAAAAAAAACTTTTGTAAAAATATTGGTAACAAACGAATAAGGTAGTAAATTTGTAAGAATAAAATATATGCCAAAATCTAAAGAATTCAAAAGACTTGTTGAATATTATCGAGATGATATAGTAAGAAAGTGGGTTGACTTCTTTGTTTACAATAAGGAAGTAGTATCAGAAAAAATAATTAAAAAGAGATTTAGGACTATGGTTGTTTCAATTAAGAAAGCAGATTATATTGGCGAATACAAAATAAACTTTATGTTTTCCGATGGTGTTGAGAAAACCGTTGATTTTGGTAGTTTTCTTCAACATGCTAATAACCCTATGACAAAAAAGTATCGTGATAAAAACCTTTTTCAATCATTTGCAATTGAATATGGAGACATTACCTAAAAATTTCGAAATGTGTTTCCCTATTTGGGATTTGCATGAAGGACAAATATAAACGCCCTATAACAATCTTTTGTGAATACATTTAATCAAAAAATGACAAAAAAAATTGCAATAGTAGCAGGCGGCAACTCAGGAGAATTTGGAATTTCGATGAAAAGCGCCGGGGTGATTAAGCAAAGCCTCGATACAAAATATTATGAGGTTTATTTGATTACCATTAAAGGAAGTGAATGGTTTTACACTGACGAAAACGGAAAAAAATTTAATATCGATAAAAACGATTTTAGTCTTCCTTTCGGGGATAAGAAAATATTTTTTGATATTGTTTTTAATGCTATTCACGGAACTCCCGGCGAAAACGGAAAGCTGCCTGCATATTTTGAAATGCTCGGTATTCCTTTTACTTCCAGCGGGTTTTATTCTTCTG
>CBDUSJ010000091.1:0-8492 GCA_965369845.1 uncultured bacterium
GTAGTTAATTATTTTCATGTTAACATCTCTATTGTAAGGCAATATTTTTTTCTTTAGAATCGATATAATCTTTTTTATTTTTCACTGCCACGAAAAGAGTAACTTCGGGTTCATAATCTTTGTTTTTGTCATACACTTTGCCAAGTTTGAAAACACTTTTTAGCTTAACTAAAAAAAACAGCAATATCCCATAACCGAAATAGGCATAATAAATTATGAAAAAAAATGCCCGGAAAAGAATTTAGAAAAGTTAACATGTTACATAAAATTGAAGGTTAAAAAATAAATTTGATTTTTGAAAATTTTTAATTACTTAACTCTTTCCCATTTTCCGGTTTCATGATTGTATTGTTTAATAATCTTTGCAGGGTTACCCACAGCTACGCTGAATGGCGGGATGCTTTTTGTAACCACACATCCGGCTCCAACTTGTGTTCTTTTCCCGATTCTAACACCGGCAACAACTACCGAATTTGCGCCGATAACCACTTCATCTTCGATAACAACAGGCTTTATGGTTAATGGTTGCCCACTCGAATTTTTCGTTCCGTCCTCAAAACCATGACTAAAACCTGCAACAAATATGTTTTGCCCAAGTCCCACACCATTGCCTATTGTTACCGGCCCGATGATTACCGAGCCAATTCCGACCCTGACCTTGTTTCCTATAATGATATCACCAGAGCCGTTATTGATAGTTGTAAAATCTTCGATTGTAGTAAGTTCACCAATTTCAAATCTGTTCCATGGAAAAACATCAATCCTGGAGCGCCGACGTCTAATGGTGGCTCCTTTCCCCTTTTTATGTATAAAAGGGTTTACAAACCATTTTACCCACAATCTAGGGCGGGGATTTCTATTTGGAGATATTGACCAAAGAACAAACTTTTTTAATCTTGGATTTGATTTTAATTTATCTATAAAACTCATAATAATGGTATTTTATGTTTTAATATATCTTTATTAATTTCTTCTAATAATAAATCCCATTAAACTTACAAATAAATTTGAAAGTCTGTAATTTTTTTGATAATATCAATTTTATGTTACATTATTACTACTATGGTTAAGTCCGATGATAAAACTTGCGCATTATGTAGTTAATTATTTTCATGTTAACATCTCTATTGTAAGGCAATATTTTTTTCTTTGGCAACCAGTTCAATGTACTTGTAAATTTCTTTAACGTTATTTTCCCAACTATGGGTTTTAGCATATTTGCTTCTTGATTTATGGAGATCTTCAGAATCTTCTGCCAGGGCTTTTTTAGCTAAAACAATATATTCTTCTTTCGTTTTACCTAAGTATGTGTAGTCTTTAAAATATTCCATTGCTTTGGTTGAAGTTGCCAGTACCGGTTTGCCCATTGCCAGATATTCATCAATTTTTCGTGGATAATTACCCATCGTAGCGTAGTTAAGTAACTGGGGGTTCATAGTAACATCGAATCCTTTAATATATCCCGGCAGTTCATCTGGTTGGCGGCTTCCTAAAAAGTAAACATTTTTTATCTGGTGTAATTCAGAACCTTTAAATCTATCATCTTCCGGGCCAACCAAAACAACACTCCATTCGGGCAGTCCTTTTGCCAAATGTATGATCAATTCGATATCCAACCTGCCAGCCGTTAAATACCCAACATAACCAATAATTGGCTTAGGGATATTTTTCATATCCTCCGGAACTTTAATTTCGTTTTTCTCATCGCTAAATAACGAGACATCGCAGCCCTGCCCAACCATGTAAGAATATTTATTATGTTCTGCTCCATATTCGGCATACAACACTGAATTATTTACAACAAGGTCGGCTTTTTTTATTAGTTTTGGTTCAACTATTGGGGCATGTTTTTTCCAGTAGTAATTTTTTATAAGGTAATCTCTCATGTAATAAACATACATTTTGGGGTGTAGCAACTCTTTTAGATATAAACCTAAATACATTGAACTGTCGTTAAAGAGAATAAAATCTTTGAACCCGAGCCTCTCAATAGCGTCAGAAATATCAGATGCAAAACGTTTGGCATTTCGTTTATTTAAAATACTAAAAACACCGTCAGACTTTATCCAGTTGATTGATTCGATCATTTTTTTGGGATAGAGTGTCCACATATTCTCCCCGATTTCAACCAGATCAGGCTCAATGCCTTTTTGTATTCTGATACGTTTTTTTATTTTTTCAGTATCTTTTTCTTTAGATTTTGACGACCTGTCAACAGGAGAATTAACATATAATACACGATTGTTCCGGGCAAATTCTATTGCAATATTTTTGCAATTACTTCCAATCGGGATATCCCAGGCTTGGATACCAACAACGATAATATCTTTATTCTTTATCATTTTTGAAACTGTTTTTTTGTTTCTGAAAAAACATCGTTATACAAACTGAGAACGTTTTCGGCCATTGCTCTCCACGAAAATTTTGCAGCTTGTTTGATTCCTTTATCTATCAATTCTTGTTTGAATTTTTGATCTTCAAGTATTTTAATTATACCCTCGGTTATTTCAGGTGGTTTGTACGGGTCAACAATAAGAGCCGCATTTCCCGATACTTCGGGCATGGATGATGTATTGGAAGTAATAACCGGCACACCACATCGCATAGCTTCAAGCATAGGTATCCCAAAACTTTCGCGCAATGACGGATACAGAAACAGAGAACAAAGATTATAAATAGCCGGCAGGTCTGTATTTACCACATATCCTGTCAGATGAATAAACTTTTCCATTTCGGGATCGCCTATTTCATATAGAAGTTTTCTTAATTCATTTATATCGTAATCAAGCATTATCAATGGTATCTTTCTTTTATATTTTTTAAGAAAGTCAGAATATGCTTTCAGCACACCTTTTGTGTTCTTTTTGGGATCGGTATTACCCAGAAAGAAGATAAACTCGTCAGGAAGCTTATACTTGTTTTTAACTCTGTTTAATTCATTTTCATCATTAATTGGTTTAAAATATTCACTCACACCATTGTAAATAGCAATTAGTCTGTCATCAGATTCAGGGAAACTAAAAAAGTCGGCTATTCTCTTACGTTCAAAGTTGGATACGGTAATAATTTTCCGAGCGCTTTTTACCACACGTGGAATGATGTATCTCCTGTAAACATTACCATATTTTTGGTATAAGGTACCTTTGTCCATTAATAATCTAAAGTAGGTTTTTTCCATGTAAATAATATCATGCAATGTTACAACTACAGGAATACCTAATTTGATCGGCGCTGTATTACTTGTGCAATGAAGAATATCGCACTTGTTATTTTTGGCAGCTCTCGGCAACATAAACTGTTCCCAACCGGCATAATTACCTCCACCCAACTCAACAATCTTAAAATTATTGATGTTTTCGATACAGTCTCTGTCTTCATCACGTTTAACATAAATAAAATATTCATTTTTTGAATCTATCTTTTGAAGATTCCTTATCAGTTCCAGGGCAACCATGTCCATGCCGTGTTTTTTCGGTCGAAACAATCTTTGACCTTCTATTCCGATTTTCATAGGGTGTAGTTTTTAAGTGTTTTTTAATACTCTGTTTATATTTATTTTTTCAACTTTTTTTTCTTTAGTGAATAATTCCTATCATTTTTTGTTCATATATATTACTTACCCGACTTGGTTTTTTTCTCAACAGTTCCGGCGGTATGTTCGGTATGAATAAATTTTTTATTTGCCCCTTTTATTCTTAGTAATGAGAGAAACATCAAAAAGAATCCTAACGGAAGTGAAAAAACCGCATAAAGTGTTTTGATATTATAAAATTTTAACGGCATTGCCATAGCCATAGCTAATATACATAACAACAGACTAATGCCCCATAAAATCAGAAACACAAGGGAATTAACAAAAAGAGAAATTATGAAAATAATTGTTAGTAGTCCTAACAGCAGAACTCTTGGCGGTAGAATATACTGTATCGATTGGTCAAAAAAATCGATATTGCCTTTTAGAAATAATCCTGATACTGAAGAACCGAAAGACCTTGAAAAATATATGAGTTGTGCTGAAAGCCATCTGCGGCGCTGAGTGGAAAAAACTTTGGAAGACTGAACTTTTTCATCATAAACATAAGCATCTTTTTCATAATCTATTTTGATCCCGTTTTTCGTCATCCTTAGTTCAAGGTCCTTGTCAAATCCGCCAACGGCTTTTATCTCCAACATCAAATTCTTAAAAAACTTATACTCAAAAGCCATTCCCGAACCTATTAAAGGAGCGGATAAACCGATAACCCGGTGGCCTTTTCTGAAAATATGATTATTAATTTCCTCACTAATTGCATCAAGAATTGCGAAAGAAGTATTTGTATTTTTTGCAACCCTATGTCCCTGTACTGCAATAAATCCTCTTGAAAATGCTTCGTTTATGCGGGTTATAAAATCAGTTTCCATCAGATTATCTGCATCAAGAATAATAGCTGCATCGTATTTATCAGGAAGAATGCTCATAGCTTTATTCAAAGCTTTTGCTTTTGTACTAACATCAAAAGAAACCTCGATTACCTTTATTGGCAGTTTTTTTAGATTCTCAAGTGTGTCGTCTCTGAATGAATCTGCAACAACAACCACGTCGTATAATTCTGAAGGATAATCCTGTTGTAGTGCATCCTCAGCAACATGAAAAATTACCTGGTCTTCTTTATATCCAGGTATCATTACAACAAATTTCCGTTGCTTGTTATCTTTTTTCTTCCTTTTTTTATACGGAAATAAACCAACAAAAGAATAAAGAAAAATGTAAACGGATGCAAAACCAAGATACACTAAAAATATAATCTGAATGGCATTTAATATTTGTATAAAAATATCCATATTTTAAAATTTAATTTTTCAGGATTTGGCTATTTTATTATATAATTCTTCAACTTTCCGGCTCATAACAGAAGCATTAAATTTTTCAACGACTTTATTTCTGGAAATTTTTCCGTGCTTCTGAACCAATTCCCGATTGTTGTAATATTTCAAGATTGCTTCCGCTAATTTTTCAGGATTACGAAACGGAACTAAAAAGCCGTTTTTTTCGTTTTCGATAATTTCAACAGTTCCATCAGTCGGGGTTGCCACTATTGCCTTTCCCATTGTCATTGCTTCTAACAGACTAAGTGACAATCCCTCCCATAAACTGGGCAAGCAATACACATCTATAGCATTGAGTACATCGGGAATATCCAATCTAAAATCCTGGGTAAAAATTACATCTTCGAGTCGATACCTCTTTATTAATTCGGTGGCCATCTCTTTCAAATCCCCATCGCCAATCATCAATACTTTTATATCCGGCTCCTTTTTATGAATGATATCAATGGCTTTAATAAATGTTTCAGGATCTTTTTGGATGGTTATTCGTGCGCAGTAACCTATCAGGAAAGTGTTATCATCAATACCCAGTTCATTTCTAATATTTTTATAGGCCATATCGGGATTAAACTTTTTAATATTGATCCCGTTTTGTATTACAACGGCATTTTTAAGTCTGAATAATTTTTTTCCTGTTTGTCGATTGGTTTCCGAAACATTTATTACCTGAGTTGCCAGCCTTGTAAAAAACCCTTCCGAGATGGTTCTTATTCGTCTCACAAGTGGACTCTGATCCTGGTGAAAACTCCACCCGTGTACGGTATATATCAGCGGCCTCTTCGTCTGTCGGGCAGGCCAGAGTACATTTGTTGTGGATCGGGTGCCATGAGAATGAACGATATCTATCTTTTCACTTTTAATTAAATTTTTAACATCTTTCCATACCTTAAAGTCGAAAGGTTTTAATGTTGGAATAGTATATGTTTTAATCGATTTATTTTTAAAATAATCTATCATCGGGCCATCGGTAAACGACAATACTATCGGTTCGATATTTTCACTCAAGCCATCGATCAGATCAATAAGATGAGATTCACCACCGCCAATTTCACCTTGCCTTATTGTTTCAAGTACTTTAATTTTTTTCATAAAAATTTTAAATGATATTTGTTTTAGTTTATTTTTTTTTGGCAATAATCATCATTTCCTTTATTCCACACATAAACGCTGTCAGATAAGTAAGCCACCTGTAAAAATTTATACTTAGCCTACTGGCAAATAATAATTTATCGTAGCCAATGCCTCGGTAATACTTATTTTCAAGAATATCGAATCCTGATTTTATCAGCAGGTTATTAATAGTTCTGAAATTCCAGGAGTAAAGATGTTGATTCGTATCAAGCTCGAAAGATGCTTTTCTAAGTCTTTCGGTAGGAAGTATCAACATAAGCTTTCCGTTATCTTTTAATTTTGCTTTCATTTGCAGGATTACTTCATGTGGATTAATTACATGCTCCAGTGTATGCGCCGAGTAAACAATGTCGAAACTTTTATCTTCAATTTCATCAAGATCATGAATTACTTTGATGCCTCGTTTTTTACATAAATCGAGACAATATTGTGAAATGTCATATCCGACACCGTTTGGGAAAAGGTATATGTCCTGCCCAAGCCCGCAACCGAATTCCAGAATTTTAGTTTCTTTCGGAATATTACTGAAATATTTCATTTGGGCAAGTTTTGCCCTTTTAATGTAATATTCATCATTAAAAACTAAACTATCATGTACAGTATCGTGGTAACTTTTTTCGTATCCTTCCATAAAAAATTAAATTATTGTTTTGTTATTTTTATTTTATTTTCCTGTAACTCCGAATTACCGGCACCAAAAAAAAGACATGTATTGATATTTGTACAGTTCACAATAAAGTACCGAACCGGGCTTCTTTTCAGTATAACTATCTAATTTTTTGTATTCGGCAGAACACCTGCCTTAATAATAATTCCTGATTTGCTTTTTCCCTAATTTTATCAAAACAGGTAGAAGTATTTTTATATTTTTCCCATTACATTTCCTTGATGGGACAAAACTAATAAAATATATCCATTTCAGCCACTATTCTCCGAAAAATTAATTTTTCCTTGTAGTCTCACAAAAATTAATTGGTTGTTTTAGTTGCCAGTAGATACTATAACACTTCATATTTTCCTTTCCCAAAAACCGGTTTTATGTATAATTGTATTGTTTAATCACCCTGGCAGGATTTCTAATTGCCACGCTAAATGAGTGAATATCTTTTTTTATAACACTACCGGTGCCAATTTGTGTAAGTTTCCCAATTCTTACACCAGCCAAAACCACCGAATTGGCGCCAACATGCACTTCATCTTAAATAACCACCGGTTGAATGTCCAGCGGTTGAATGTTCGAATTTTTTGTACCATCTTTATAAGCGTGATTAAAGCCGGAAAAAAATACGTGTTACACAAGGCTGGAACCATTAACCATTATAACATGCCCTATGATTACCGACCCGATTCTAATGACCGGAGGCGTACTTTGCTGAACGTGCTTTACCTGTTAGCTACCCGAATAGCTTAACCTGAATGTTGCTTTTTATAAAATGGCCTAGTAACCACCATAAATATATAGGCGACTAAAAGTGATACAGGTAACACGTATAATATAAAAAAAATATTTGATTTTAGTATTAATATTCTTGTTAAAAAGTCATTTAAAAGCACAAAGGCAAACATATGTGTCAAATATAGTTCATAAGACAACTTACCAATATAGAGGATAATATTTTTTACAATTTTAAATCTATTTTTACAAATTGAGTATATCAAAACAGTTAAACTAATGTAGCCAATTAAAGTAGGAATATCATTAAATATCCGGCCAAACCGTCCTCCTTTTATAGCCATAAATCCCATAATTGTAAATCCAATAATAGAAAGAGAGATTAGAATAATATTATTTTGTTCCCAAAATTTTATTTTTTTGTTTCTATATAGATCCGCCAGAATAATTCCAATATTAAACTCCCATAAGTATTGTAAGAAGAAACTATTATAAATTATCAAACAGGATACATTAAGAACATAAGTTATTGTGATCCAGTAAGACAATGAAATAAATAATGAAATTGCCAGAAAAAGTCGCGGTGTAGTTTTTTATTTTAGCAGAATTATAAGTGGGGAAAATACATAGAATTGAACTATTGTAGATATGAACCAAAAATGATATCCGAAGCTAACCATAGTTTCCTCATTAAACATTCTATAAAAAAACAAGTGTCCTCCAAGTGCATAGAGGCTGCCGTTTTTTTAATAAGGATAGATGGAGTTAACAAAATATATTAATACAATAATAAGATAATATTGTAGAAGAATTTTAATAAATCGTTTTTTGTAAAAATAATATATCCCTGTTTTTTGAGATGACCGACCAAGACCAAAACCTGATAAGAAAAAAAACATTTGGATACCTGTGCCTCCAATCATAACTACCTTAGACCACATACCAGAAACATACGGATAACAAAAGTGGAAAAGAACTATTGAAAGAATTGCGAATCCTTTTGCGAAATCTATATATTCGATTCTTTGCTTTTTCATTATTCTTGTCCAAAAAACTATTAGTCAGTACTCTAAAATAAAATGGAAGTCTTGTTGCACATTTC
>CBDUSJ010000092.1:0-8424 GCA_965369845.1 uncultured bacterium
ATTTAACCATTTAGCCATTTATACGAAACACTACAATTTTCGTGAGTTCCGGTTTTAAAAATCCCTTAATTTTATACCGTTAACTTTTTTGTAATTACCATTTTCTTTTTATGTCTTGTTTTTCTTTTCAAGAATATGTATAATTGCACAATTAATAAATATTTCGTATTTATGAAAATAAAAATACTTTTATTATTTCTGATTTCTGTTTTGTTTATCGAAACAACTAATCTGAAAGCTGCCGGAATAGATAAAGAATTTGCGGCCGAAATAGCTGAAAACTTTTTTAGAATAAAATCATATTTTCACTTAAACCGGTCGGCAGATGATTTTAAAATTTACGAATCTTTCACAATTTCGTCAGATGGGAAAGTGTATTATTATGTTTTTAATTTTTCTGAAGGTGGATTTGTGATCGTCTCCGGCGACGACAGCTTTTATCCTGTCCTGGGATTTTCGTTGGAAAACAGCTACCAGGAAGAAAACCACCCTGAAGGACTTGATGATTGGTTACATTGGTACGAACTTCAGATGAAAAATGCTGAAAAAAGTGGGTATTCCGGTTGTGAAAAAATCCGGCAGGAATGGGAAAACCTGATTAATTCATCAATTATAAATTCTGAAGTATCCGGGTTTGTAAACCCTTTACTTAGCTGCAAATGGTATCAGTTTGATAATTATAACGAGATGTGCCCCGCCGATCCGGAAGGATATAACGGACATGCTCCTGTAGGATGTGTTGCTACCGCCATGTCGCAGTTGATGTATTATTTCCGGTTTCCGCCTCATGGCAATGGCTCAAATTCATATACGCCGCCTTACAACAATGGTGTTTACGGCGAGTTGACCGCTGATTTTGAAAATACTTTTTATCGCTGGGACGAGATACTCGACAAGGTATTAGAGCCAAATTCTGCTGTTGCGGAACTTTGTTTTCATTGCGGTGTTTCCGTAAACATGAGCTATACTTCTGTTTCTGCCGGCGCCAATACTTCGGATGTGCCGGAAGCCCTGACACAGCATTTCAACTATCTGCCTTCAACAGAATATTTTGACCGTAGCGATTATCCCGCAAACAATCAATGGATGAGTATGCTTATTGAAAACCTAAATAACGGGCAACCGATGATTTACAGAAGCACAGGCGGATGGGCCGGCCATGCTTATGTCTGCGATGGTTATTCCGATTCAACGCATTTTCATTTTAACTGGGGCTGGAACGGATGTTTTAACGGATATTATTATATCGATGAATTAATTCCGGGGGGAATAAATCTTTCTTACGGCCAGGCTGCTGTGATGAATATTTACCCTGACACGATAAATTTTGAATATCCGGTGTTTTGCCAGGAGCAGAAAATTCTTCAGGCGAATGCAGGCACATTTGAAGATGGTAGCTGCCCGGAAAATTATCATCCGGATTCGGAATGTACATGGCTTATTATCCCGGACGACCCTGATGTAACTAATATTTACCTTGAATTTTCAAAATTTGATACCGAAACAGAATACGATATTGTTTCGATTTATGATGGAAATTCTGCCGGCGCTCCCCTTATCGGAACATATAGCGGTAATAGTATTCCCGGTTCAATAAATTCTGAGGGCAACTCACTTTTTGTTACGTTTAACACGAACGGGATAAACGAAAATTCCGGTTGGCAAATTTTCTATTTTGCTTATTCGCTTCCTTTTTGCGAGGATTTTCATTTGCTTACTGCTACTGACGGAAGTTTTGAGGATGGAAGTAAAAGGCTTGATTACACCTCGGGGACAAATTGTGAATGGTTGATTTTTCCTGAAACGCCTGTTTACGATTCGGTTGACAGGATTAAAATAAACTTCCATTCTTTCTCACTGGCTTCCGGCGACACACTCTTCATTTATGATGGCAACGGTTATAACTCTCCACTGCTTGGAAAATTTACCGGTTACGACCTGCCTTCTGATATTTTTTCTTCTACAAATAAAGTTCTGTTTAATTTTGTTACAGACGATACTATGATATCCCAGGGATGGGAAATAAATTATTATTCGCTTCCTCCGGTTTATTGCCACGACACAACTTATCTTTCCGGCACTGACGGCTCAATTAAAGATGGCAGCGGAGAAAAAAACTATGTCGATGATTCGGAATGTTACTGGATTATCGAACCTCCCGGCGCCGAAGTTTTTACAATTACATTTTCAAAGCTTGATGTTGAGAAAAATTATGATTATGTGAAAATATTTGATTATAGTGAAAATCATCCTGTATTGATAGAAAAATATACGGGCAATGAGCTTCCCGATTCTTCTCTTGTTATCAACACCAGAAGGATAATGGTGAAGTTCTATTCGGATTATATTTATAATTATGATGGTTTTGAATTGTTTTACACTTCATCAGCAGCAAATATTGAAAAAGTTCAGACAACAGAAGATTTTAAAATTTATCCAAACCCTGCCGGAGATTTTCTTATTGTTGAAAACGCATCTTCATCTGAAACTAAATCTGTAATTGAGATTTATGAAATAAGCGGTAGAAAAATATATTCCGCAGAGTGTAAAAATTTCCCGGCGATTGTTAACCTTTCAAATTTTGGTAAAGGTGTTTATCTTATTAAAATTATATCTGATAAAAAAATATTTAATAAAAAAATTACATGCGTATGAAAAAGATTATTATCACAATTTTGTTATTTATGATGTGCTATATGTTGGCAGCACAGGAAAAAGCCCCTGTTGCCGAGGACGATTTCGCCTCAACTAATGCAATGCAACCGGTAACCATAAATGTTCTTGAAAATGATTTTGCTTATGATGAACATGATTTTAAGATTTCAATAGCTTTTCCGCCTTATCACGGACATAAAGAATATACCGACAGCACAATTATTTACACCTCAGATTACTATTTTGGTGGTTTGGATTCACTCATGTATCAGATAGTTGATCTTGAAAACGGTCTTTTATCAGAAATGGCAACTGTCTTTATCCAGGTTGAAAACAAAGGCTATGATACGCTCGATATTAATAATGTGAGGGCAAGAATCAATTCTTTCGGTTTACATTTTTGGGATATGGAAGATAATATACTTTTTGAGATACCGGCATATTCAGGTAAAAACACAATTTTTTGCAATGTGCTTTGGCTTGGCGCAGTAGATGACCAGGGCTTGTTGCATGTTGCTGCCGACAGATACCATTTTTACGGAGGAGATTTCTGGCCGGGGCCGGTAATGGATTCAACAGAGTATTGCCTCGAGTCCGATGTTGAATGGAACAGGGTGTGGAAAATCTCACAATCTGAAATAGACGAACACCGTGCAAACTGGCAAAACCAGGGATATGAACCGCCGGAAAATATCCTGGCCTGGCCGGGAAACGGCGATACCCTAAAGGGACAGGCTTATTATCTTGCTCCTTATTTCGACTATGACGAAAACGATAGTTATGACGCAACCAAAGGTGATTTCCCTTTGATTAAAGGCGACCAGGCTGTATTTTTCATAATTAATGACGACAGACACGAACATACTGAAACAGGAGGAAGAAAACTTCGTGCGGAAATTCACGGCTTGTTCTATGCTTTCGACAAACCGGAAAAACCTGATTTGAATAATTCTGTATTTGTTAATTATAAAATTTTTAATCGTTCCGAAACTTATTATCCCGAACTTTACATTGGTAATTTTGTCGATTTTGACATTGGATACCCCTGGGATGATTACATCGGCTGCGATACAATTCTTCAGGCATATTATGGTTATAACGGTCTGGAAATAGATGGTTCGGGCGAGCCCGGTTCGTATGGCGCACAACCGCCTGCCCAGGGCGTTACTTTCCTGAATGTCGAACTTAACCATTTTATGTATTTTGAAAATTATAGTGGCCCCACTTCCGATCCTTATGCTGATTATGAATATTTTAACTATATGAAATCTGTCTGGAAAGACTCCACACATCTCACTTATGGTGGAACAGGATATGGTGGCGTTTCTCCGGTTAATTATGCTTTTCCGGGCGACCCGTTGAATCAGAATGAATGGACTGAATGTTCTGTGGGAAATGAGCCCGGAGACAAGAGAGGAGTCGGATCGTCGGGACCTGTGGAATTTGCTCCGGGTCAGATGATAGAACTTGATATTGCCTATGTTTTTGCCAGAACTTCTTCGGGTAATAATCTTTCAAGCGTTGAATTACTTAAGGAGTCTATAAAATCGGTTCGCGAATTTTATGAATCGTCTTTAGATATTCCCAAAAATCATAATGATTCTTATGATCTGAATGTTTATCCAAATCCTTTTATTGATAAACTTTGTATCGATGGCCATTACCTGACTGAGAACACAGAATTCCTGGTGTATGATATTCTCGGCGAAGTAGTGTGCAGAGGAAAACTGTCGCCTGGTATTGTAAATAATGTATCGTTAAAAGAATTACAAAACGGATTATACTTTCTGACAATATGGAACGGACATCGGTTGACAACCAAAAAGATAATTAAAAACGGAAATAATTAATTGATTTTTTTTCAATCAATTTATTTGGTATTTACAAAAAATATATTTTTGTGAAATTATTCACATAATATAAATTAATCATTCGTAAATAAAATAAATTGTAATATGGAAATTTCTGAATTAAAAAAATCACATAAATTATTAAAGGAGTGGTTTTATAAATGGACTCCTCTCGAAAAAGGTTACACAGACAAGGTTTTGTATATTAACGTTTCCACCAACGAAATTCTTGAAAAGGATGTTCCGCCTCTAATGAAAGAAAAATTTATAGGAGGCCGCGGTTATGGTTTAAAACTTTTATGGGATGCAACAAAACCCGACACAAAATGGGATGCTCCGGAAAACGAAATTAATATTTCATCAGGCCCTATCGGCGGGATCACACAATATTCGGGAACCGGCAAATCCATTTGTGTTTCAATATCGCCTCTAACCGACATACCTATCGATAGCAACGTGGGGGGATTCTTTGGCCCGTTCCTTAAATTTTCCGGTTTTGACGCCATCGAGCTTCAGGGTAAAGCCGAAAATGATGTCATAATTTTTATTGATGGCGTAAATCACAAGGTTGAAATTAATGAGTCTCCTTATACCGATATTAAAGACAGTCACGAACTTGGCGAAATACTTACAGAAATGTATGCCGATGACGAAAAGGATAAAAAAAATATTGGTATTGTGTCGTCGGGCTCTGCTGCAGAACACTCACTTATCGGTATGCTCAATTTCACATTCTACGATCCGAAACGTAAAAAAGTGAGGATGAAACAAGCCGGACGTGGCGGCATCGGAACTGTTTTCAGAAATAAAAAAATTAAGGCGATAGTTTGTAAAATACCCGGCGTAAAAGGTAACCTGAATAATGTTGTTGATCTCGCCGCCATTGTGGAACGTGGTAAAAGATTCAACAAAGAAATGAGAGACCTTGACGATTCTCAGGCTGAAATGAGAACCAAAGGGACTGCCCACCTTGTAAATATTATGAACGATTATGATCTTCTTCCGGTTCATAATTATAAATTCGGAAGTCATCCTGACGGAGATAAAATTCATGGAAACGTCTGGAAAAAAAGATTTACACAGGGAATTCCCGATGGTTGCTGGATAGGATGTAATATGTCGTGCTCAAAAGGCGTTGACGAATACGAAATCAGAACAGGCCCGTATAAAAGTCAGAAAGTTATTGTTGACGGGCCGGAATACGAAAACGCCGGCGGCTTAGGTTCAAATTCCGGGATATTCAATCCTGACTATATTATTGAAGCTAACTTTTACTGCGACACTTATGGAATTTGCACAATCACGTGGGGAACGTCAGTTGCATTTATTATGGAATGTTACGAAAATGGAATCCTGAACGACGAAAGAACGGGAGGGTTAAAACTTAACTTCGGCAATGCTGATGCGGCAATGGAACTTCTACATCAACTGGCAAGGGGAGAAGGTTTTGGTATGATTGCAGGTTTGGGTATCCGCAAGATGAAGAAATTGTTCGCAGAAAAAGGATGGGGAGACCCAAAATTCCTTCAGGATATCGGGATGGAAAACAAGGGACTTGAATATTCGGAATATGTATCGAAGGAATCGCTTGCGCAACAAGGTGGATTTGCGATGACCAACAAAGGCCCGCAACACGATGAAGCATGGCTTATTTTTATGGATATGGTGAACAATCAAATCCCGACATTTGAAGATAAAGCTGAAGCTCTGCATTATTTCCCGATGTTCCGTACCTGGTTCGGTCTGGTTGGATTATGTAAACTGCCATGGAACGATGTAGAACCGGCAAATAATGCCGAGACTGATGAACCGGCAAAAGTACCGGAGCACGTCGATAACTATGTTACAATTTTTAAGGCTGTTACCGGCAAACCGTTTGATAAGGAAGAAATGATCAGGCAGTCCGAAAGTGTTTATAATTTCCAGAGAATTTTCAATATCAGGCGCGGATACGGTACCCGTAAATGGGATGCGCAGCCGTATCGCGCTGCAGGGCCTGTAACTGTTGAGGAATACGAATCAAGAGCCGAAAGGTACGATAAGCAAATGAAGGAAATTATTGGCGTTGATCCTGAAGGTAAATCCACAAAAGAAAAAATTGCTGTTACACGCAAGTATCGTGAAGAACAGTATGAAAAACTTATTGATGCTGTTTACCTGAGAAGAGGATGGACAAAAAATGGCATACCAAAAATAGAACATCTTAAAAACCTGGGAATGGACCTCCCTGAATTAATCGAAGTTATTGAAAATTTTAAGGAGTAGTTTTTGTAACCATAGAATTTCACAGAAATAATAATACGTAATTTAAAATTTAAGAATCATGAAAAAATTAATGCTAATCTTTATTTGCATGGTGTTTTCGGGCCAGGTATTGCAATCGCAGGAAGTGAAGAATATTTTTGATTCACAAGTAGAAGCTACATGGTACGGACTGGATTTTTCTAAAATCAAACTTATAGGTTCTGATGCTTTTACAAATGCTTCGAATATTAAAAATAAATTCTTTCCATCATGGAACAATTTAATATTAGATGAGTCTGCGAAATACGATTTGAAATTAATCTTTCATAAAGATGAAGTTTCGTTTGATCTAAGCATTGTTGAAAAACGAAATAAGCTGCCTGAAGCTGATGAACTTGTTATTGACCATGAAGATTATACTTTGGATAAAAAGATAATTGAAGGAATTATTAAAGAGTACGATACAGAAGCAAAAGAGGGAATTGGGATTGTATTTATCATGGAAAGTTTTAATAAGCCGGAAAATTTGGGTACAATGTGGGTAACTTATTTTGACATTGCTACTAAAAATGTTCTTCTTACCGAAAAAATGAGTGGCAAGGCAGGCGGTATAGGATTAAGAAATTTCTGGGCAAAAACTTATTATAATGTTATGCTCGAAATCAGGAAGAAAAAATTTAAGACGTGGAAAAAAGAATATAATTAACATCAGGATTAAAATAACATATCTTTCATCGTAAAGAATCCGTGTTTCCCGATGATCCATTCTGCCGCCATCAGAGCGCCTATGGCAAACCCCTTCCGGTTTTTTGCGGTGTGAATGATTTCAATTTCGTCATTTTCCGAGGTGTAAACAACTTTATGAGTTCCGGGAACTGTATTCCGACGTAAAGAGGTTATTTTTAATTCGGCAATTGCAGGAGTGTTATTATTGACCCACTTTTTTTTTCTTTCGAGAAAATTTATTATATCCTCGGCAAGCAACTTTGCAGTGCCGCTTGGCGCATCAAGTTTTTGCTTATGGTGAATTTCTTCTATTTCGACATCATACCCGGGAAACTGATCCATCAAGCCTGCCAGACATCGGTTGACCTCAAAATAAATATTTACCCCCACGCTAAAATTTGATGCAACAAATAAAGCTTTATTACTACTTAAACAGATTTTTTTAATATCTTCTAATTTTTCTTCCCAGGCAGTGGTGCCAACCACCACCGGAACATCAACATCAAAACAACGTTTTATATTTTTGACAACCGTATCAGGAGTGCTGAATTCTATTGCTACATCAGCATATTTTAATTCTTCTCCTTTAATTTTCCAGTCATTTTCAGAATCGATTTTCAGAATTACCTGATGTTCATTTTTTAGAGCAAGCTGTTCAATTTCCCGCCCCATCCTTCCATATCCGATAATTGCTATTTTCATGTGTTTATAATTTTTGCCGCGAATACGCGAATATTATTTTTTTAATTTTGAAAAATAATCATGGGTGTTTCATATAATATATGAGTCCGGTCTAAAAAGCCCGTGTGACCTCACCCTAACCCTCTCCTGCAGGAGAGGGAACCCCCCTTCTCCTTGCAGGAGAAGGGGTTAGGGGATGAGGTTACAAGATGAACATTTCATTTTTATAAGATCTTATTGTTTTTATACCGGACTCATATATAATTGC
>CBDUSJ010000093.1:0-8389 GCA_965369845.1 uncultured bacterium
TCCCATTATTTATAAAAACTGAATGACGCCCGAAGGGCAAATGACAATTGAATGACAGCGAAGCGAATGACCTTATTTCCTCTATTTCCCCATATTCCCTCTATTCCTCAATAATTAGTTACATTTTTAGAGTATCTTACCAAGCTTTTAAATAATTTACCCCTTTCTTCAAAATTCCCGAACATATCGTAACTGGAGGCAGCAGGCGAGAGAAGACAAACAGCGCCGGGTTTGGTGTTTTGAAAAATAATTTCCGGCAGTTCATCAAAAGATGTTATTGTGAAAATCTTTTGCTCGCTTTTTTTCTGACTGATAAAATGGTTAAGAATTCTTTTCCCCGCATCTCCCATAAAAATAAAATTTCTGATTTCACTTCCGGACAGAAACAAAGCAAGTTTTGAATAATCTATTCCCCTGTCGAAACCGCCAAGTATCAAGGTATCGACATTTCCGATAGCTTTTACAGCTTCAATTGTAGCTTCCGGAACGGTTGAAATTGAATCGTTGTAAAAATCTATACCTCCAAAATTTCCTACATATTCCAGTCTGTGTTCAAGTGGCTTAAAATTTTTTAATCCGGTCGCGATTTTATTATTGTCTATTTTAAGAATAGCACAAACAGCCACGGCGGCAAGAATATTATTAAGGTTGTGAACACCGGTAAGTTTATTGTTTTTTTCCAGGTTAATTATTTTTTCGATCTTATTTCCTGTGCGTCTGCAGATAAAATTATTAAGAGGGAAAAAATTGGCGCCGGAATTTGGCTCTAATGAAAAACTAAATTGATTGCATGCCGGTTTAATTTCTTCAAATAATTTACTAATCATCTCATCATCCTTATTATAAATAATGAAATCATTAGGTTTTTGAAACCTGATAATATTTAGCTTTGATTGAGCATAATTTCCGAAAGTGCCGAAATGGTCAAGATGTTCCTCAAACAGATTCAACAGAACAGAAATAAATGGCGATACGGCAACAAACTCAAGCTGGTTAGCCGACATTTCAAAAACAATCGGGGTTTGCGGCTCGATGGATTCCACAACATCGAAAGGAGGGAGGCCGATATTTCCTGCGATAACCGATTTTAATCCTGAGTGCGAAAGAATGTGATGAACAAGGCTGGCAGTTGTGCTTTTGCCCTTGGTGCCGGTAATTCCGACCACCTGTGAAGAATATTTTTCCAGAAACAGGGAGGTTTGAGAAACTATCTTCGTTGATGAAAAATCGATATTAATATTTTTAAAAGATACTCCCGGCGATTTGAAAACAATATCGAAAGAATTAATTTTTTCAGAGTATCTTTTTCCAAGAAATAAATTTACGTTTTTATCGCTCTCAACAGAAGAAATATCCGGATTTTCGTTTTTATCCGCAATAGCGATTTTAATATTCGGGAAATATTTTCTCAGCAGACGGTATGATGAAACGCCTTCTTTTCCAAATCCCAGAATCAGTATCTTTTTCCCGGAAATATATTTTTCTAACAAGTTTTTCATTCTACGGCATTTTTTATTATTGTTTCAAATTTGGGGCTGAGAAAATGTTGGAAATTAAATTGTTGCTGCAATTTTGTGATGTCGGTATTTTTATACTTTTTATAATTATCGAGCGAGAAATAATATTTTAAAAGATGGGGAAGATTTTCTGATTTTAGTTTTCGGATAGTGATGGCAAGGGCCGAGTTAATTTCGTCAATTGCTCCGACACATTCGAATGGTTTTGTTTCGGTAAGCCCGATAAGCTGCTCGAACACCGGGATAAGCTGCGTGTCATTGAAGAGGTCTTTGTTAAAAATATTTTTTAATTCTTCCTGTTCAAGAAATGGAGAAAGAATTATCCAGGTGAAAAGGCATTTCGGGCATTTCCCACACCAACTGTCTGTTTTACTTCCGGCATTGCAGCTCCGGAAAACATTGTGGTATTCATGGAATCCTGAAAAAAGTCCGGCAATACGGAACTCGCTCAGTGGCCTCAGAAAACTGAAATAGTTAAAATCTTCGGAAATATAACTACTTACATAATCCCGGAAATCTTTTTCAAATTCAAAAGATTTTGAGTACTGATGGTTCACAGCGCTGTTTCTGACAGTTGGTTCATTTGCGCTTGCTTCGTTCGACAAAGCGATATTCCCGGTTTTGTTCAGATAAGCAGCGAGCAACGAAATAAAAGCCAGTAATGCCGAAAACGGGGTATGTCCGTTCAGAAATCCCTTTTTATTCAGTTCGAGCAATTGCGGATGTATCGCTCTGTGAACCTCAAAAATATTTTTACGGCTGAAGCCTGCTTTTTTAGCGCAATCCAAACTGGCATTACGCGGATTCAGCATAAACGGAATAACCGGCATTCCGGCTTTTTTGAGTAATTCTAATGTTACAACCGAATCTTTTCCGCCACCCACCGGAACGATTATCCGGTTTTTGGTTTTGAAGGAAAATGGCTTGTTGCCGGCAGTTTTATCAGGATAAATTTTAGCAAACGTATCTGAAGAAATATTGATTTTATTAGTGTAAAAAAATTCTCCAAGTCCGTTATAATAAAGTTTTTTCCACCATTTTACCTGTGTCTCGTTCAGATGGCGCGGCTTGATTATAATTTCCGGCGGACATGCTGCTTTCCAGTAACTGATCAGTTCAACCATCCCGATATGAAAAACCAAATCGTTTATAATTTCCCGGTCAAAAGCATTATCCGTAAAAAAATATTTAAAGGGTATAATTATTTCGGGCTCAAAAAAATATTTATCCGACAAATTAAAGAAAAACCTTGCCGTAAGTTGACTGTCGTTTCTTGAAACATGATAATTTTCAAAAATAAAATATTGAAATTTTTTTCTTATATTAATGAAAATATTATTTTTATCGAAAATTTGCATTTACTATTTACAATATTTTTGTATCTTTATTGTTCAATTTTCAAAAGTAGCAAATAAATTTTGTTAATATTTTTTTAGGATGGAAGATTTTGATAATCTCATAAAAATTAAAACAAACAACGTTAGGCCCGAGCCGGGTAAAATACTGATATCCGAACCGTTTATGTTTGATTATTATTTCAAGCGATCTGTTGTTCTTCTTGCAGAGCACAACGAAGAGGGGTCGTTTGGTGTGATAATCAACAAACCGATGTCGGTAAAGTTTAATGATGTGATAAAAAATTTTCCCAACTTCGACTCAAAAATATATCTTGGCGGCCCGGTAAAAACCGACAGTCTGTTTTTTATCCATACCATGGGTGAAGAAATTGAAGACAGTATGCCCATCATTAAAGGATTGTACTGGGGTGGCGATTTGGAAATAGTGAAGGAAATGATAGTTCTTAACCGCCTTAACCCTGAAAATATCCGGTTTTATATTGGCTATTCGGGTTGGATGCCAAAACAGCTCGAAATGGAATTAAAGCGTGATTCATGGGTAGTTTCCGATATTGACGTTGACAGTGTTATGTTTGCAAATCCTGATTACCTCTGGAAAAATACCCTGGAAAAACTTGGCGGACAATATAAATTATGGACCAATTTCCCTACCGAACCTACGTTGAATTAGGTTTCGGGTTGCGGGTTACAATTTTAGCTCATTTCAAATTTTAGGAAAAGGAATACTTTATCTGGTCAATAAAACTTTGTAAATAGTCCGGATTTAAAAGGATAGTAAAAATCACACCAAAAACAGCCCCGTAAAAATGAGCATTATGACCAATATTACTTTTCCCTCTTTTACCTAAATATGCCGAATATATCAGGTAAAGGATTCCGAAAATCCAGGATGAAATCCCAATTGGAATAAAAAATATAAATATTTTGCCGGTAGGATAAAGAATGATACTTGAAAAAACCACTGCAGAAACAGCGCCTGAGGCTCCAACAGCATTGTAATAAATGTTATCCTTGTTTTTGATGTAATCGAAAATAGTTGAAAATAATATACCCCCCACATAGAGAAGTATAAAATATAAAAACGCTTTAGTTCCGAAGGTAAGACTTAAAATCTGAATAACAATATTGCCAAATGAATAAAGTACAAACATATTTATAATCAGGTGTGTCCAGTCGGCATGAAGAAGTGCATAACTGAAAAACCTGTACCATTCGCGGTCATGTTTTATATAATAGGCATTGAACTTCAGTTTCTGAAAAAGTTCATCTTTGTTGAAGGCAATAATGGAAACAACCGCAGTTACAAGAATTATTACAATAGTCATTTTTTAATTTTTTGGGCAAAAATAGTTTTTTTGTTTTTACTGCTGAGTAAAATCTATCTCGGAACCAAACATGCTGTGAGGGATCAGATAAACTATAAAAAGTATCAGAGAAGCGACAAGCGCCCATCCTTTTTTCTGAGGGTTTTTCCAAATTATGAACAGTGCGATAATCCAAAATATAAATGCCACAAGAGTTTTGTTATCTGTCATGTCTTGTCCGAAAGGCCAGCCTGTCCAAAAAGAGTCGAAAGCATATTTTTGAACCACCGGGCCAAGGATCATGCCACCGATAGTAAGTAATATTACAGTCCATTTTGAGTATAACAAAACCTTGTCGCCATTAAAAATAACCTCAAAGCCTGCACGTGTGGAAAACATCATGGCAATAAATATTATTATTATGTGAGGAATAAGGACAAAATCAGGCACATGTCCTTTGTAACGAAGAATTACCGGTTTGTCGGTCAGAGTAACGGACTTGTTTCCATCATCAAGTGTGATCTGGTACATGACCTTTCCGGCCGGGGGCAGATGCGGCAAACATGCAATTAAATGATTGCCATCTCTTATCATTTCCGTTTCGGTCCATTCATCTAAACTTTTATATCTTTTAAATTTGATTTTTCCAAAGATGGTCTCGCCGGGTATTTCAATTTTGATTTTCGCATTATCTTCCCCGTCATACGTTCTGATGAGCTTGTATGAAACGACATTATTATTTATTTCTATTATTCCCATTGCCGGATACGAAGGGCCTGTTTTTCGCTGGTAATAAGCTGATGCAGCCATTATTAGAAATGATATTACCCACAGGATAATTGATTTATATTTCTTTTTCATGAGATTTTTAATTACTAATTTCTAAATTTTTAGACTTCATAAAACTAAGAATAAACACTTCATAATATTTGAACATTTTTAATAAATAGAACACCCCGATATACTTCGCTACGGGGCAGGCGGATGACGCTGATTAAACAGATATTCACAGATTTAAAAATCAGCGCTAATCCGTAACATCAGTGTTATCCGCGTTCCTATAAAATAGTTCCTACTTATAATGTTTTATTTCAAAGATCATCATTATTTGTTATCAGAATATTGTTTGTTTTTTTCCTCATTGAGAATGTCATACATTGCCTGGTGTATCCTTGTTCGAAGGTCCATTTCAATAAGTTTCATATTGTCGGCATCAGGAAAAATCCTGTTTGAAAGGAAAATATAGATCAGTTTGTTTTCCGGATCTGCCCAGACGTATGTACCTGTAAACCCTGAATGTCCGAAACTTTTCAGAGAAGCACTTTCGCAACACGGACCGAGAGGATCATATTCAGGATACGGCTTGTCGAACCCAACTCCCCGGCGGTTTTTCTCAAGAGGGAATTGTTGTTTTGTAAATTCCTTGATGGTTGACTCATCAAAATAACTAAGGCCACCGTATTTTCCTCCCTGAAGTAACATCTGCATAATTATTGCCACATCGTTTGAGTTGGAAAAAAGGCCTGCATGTCCCGATATTCCGCCAAGCATTGCAGCGCCCGGATCATGCACATATCCGAGTATTAGCTGTTTTCTGAAAACCGTATCATTTTCGGTTGGCGCTATCCTGCCTGGCTCAAAATGATTTAATGGGAGGTAGCACATCGTTGACAAACCAAGTGATTTGTAAAAAACATTATCAAGATATTTGTCAAAAGCCTGATTTGTTATTCTCCCAATAGCATCATAAATCAGGTAGAAACCAAGGTCGCTGTATTTGTATTCTTTTGGTTTTCTCAGTTCCGACTGTACGATTGTGTCGTAGATGCTATCACGATAAGTGTCGGCGATAAACAATTTTTTTGCTACCTGAACCGAAAATCCCCACGCTTTTTTATCTCTGTAAATTTCAGTGTCGGGTTTGTAGTCTTCGAGTGTTTTTTCGTAAAAAGGTATCCATGGTTGTAATTGTGCCTGGTGTGCCATTATTTCACGGGTTACCTTTCGTTTTTTATTGGAATTTTTCAGATAGGGAAGATAATCGGACAGCTTCCGGTCGATATCAAAATCTCCGTCCTCGTATAATTTCATGACCGAAAGAGTAGTGGCGGCTATTTTAGTAATTGAGGCTAAATCGTATAAATCCGTGTTTTCAACTTCTCTTTTTTTCTGATAAGTAAAATAACCAAATGATTTGTTGTAAAACACTTTGCCATCTTTGGCAAATAATACCTGGCATCCCGGAATCGCTTTTTCATTTATTCCTGTTTTTACAAGAGAATCAATTATTTCAAGTTTTTTGCTATTGATGCCTAACTCCTCCGGAATTGTATATTTTAATCTTCCTGTTTTCCTGGTTTGTATTCCTGTGTTAACTTTGAAATCTTTGGAGGCTGTAACAGGGAGTCTGCCTCGCGCTGCAACACTGCCAAAAATAATTTCCGCCGATATTTCCTGTGAAATCAGATTGTCTTCGTAAGAAATAATTATCGATGGTATCTGACGAGTGTCTTCAAACATTGCGAGAGAATAAGGATTGCCGAAAATATCAAGGATTACTTTCTTTTGCTTTTTAAGCAGAGTTATAAATTTTATTGCGTTAGCTGAAATGCCGAAATTTATATACGGCAGGTTGCTTGTTTCATGTATGCCGACAATAACAAGATTGTAATTATTCAGCTCTTTTAGCAAAGTGTTTATAGTTTTGTTGTCAGGATTTGAAAGAATCTGAAAATGGTCAATTTTTGAATAATTCCCGAGCGTTTCCTGGAATGTGTTTTCCTTGGCGGCGCCAATTGCAACCGATGCAATTTTTAAGGTGTCGAGAGAAAAAAGAGGTAAAATGTTTTTTTCATTTTTTACGATAGTTATTGCATTTTCAAATATTTTCCTGCTAAGAAGTTCATTATTTGAAGTGTTAATATCTTTATAAATATTATTTGTTTCAACAGTTTGAAAATTATCAAGACCGGCTTTTTGTTTAAATTCAAGTATTTTCCTGCAACTGTTGTTTATTTCTTCTTCTGAAATTAAACCTTTCCTGACGGCGCGTTTGATTTTTCTGATTGCCTTTGGAATATTCAAAGGTAACAGAAGAATGTCATTTCCTGCAATAAGGGCTTTTACTTCGATATCTCCGGGTTCGTGATAGTTCGTTACTCCTCTCATATCCAAAGCGTCGGTGATAACTAATCCTTCAAAGCCAAGTTCATTTTTTAGTTTTTTGGATATAGCAGCTTTTGAAAGGCTTGAGGCAATATTTTCGGTTGAGTCGAGAGAGGGGACAAAAAGGTGCGCAACCATAATGCCGGCAACTCCGCTGTTGATAGCTTTTTCAAACGGGATAAGGTCTAAAGTATCGATGGTTTTTTTGGAATGTTTAAGAACCGGAAGTGTTTTATGAGAATCGGCGTCGGTATCTCCGTGTCCGGGAAAATGCTTTGCTGTGGCAAGAGTACCGGCATTTTGCAAACCTTTGATAAATGCAGCTCCTTTTTTTGCAACATTCGTTTTATCTTCACCGAACGAACGGCTGTTGATAACCGGATTTTTAGGATTGTTGTTGATATCCACCACAGGCGCAAAGTTCATATCGACGCCGATTCTTTTACATTGTTTTCCGATTTCGTAAGCCATTTTATAGATAAGAGAATCGTTGTCGATTGCTCCGAGCGTCATCTGGCGCGGGAACGAAAATGAACTGTCGAGACGCATTCCAAGACCCCATTCAGCATCAATCGTAATTAAAAGCGGGGTTTTTGATATACTCTGCCAGTAATTGGTAAGTTTAGCCTGAGCTACCGGGCCTCCCTGGAAAAAGGTCAATCCGCCTATGTTATATTTTTTAATTATTCTTGAAATACTGTCGTAAAAAGCTTGGTCTTTATTTGAATAAGTCCGGATTAGAAAAAGCTGGGCAATACGTTCTTCAAATGTGAGTGAATTAAAAACCGAATCAACCCATTGTTGATCAGTTGTCTTGTATGATATTGCGTTATTTTTTTCTTGTGATTGCCGGTACTGCCCATTAACTGAAAATGAAAAAACAAACATCAAAACAAAAAAACACAAAGCATATCGAAACATCATTATAAAAAATATTGGTTGTTAATTATTGAATCTAAAACAGTTAAGGGAAATATGGGGAATATGGCCTGTTTTAACTACAAGACTTTGTTTTTTCATCATTTCATCATTTCATCATTCCATC
>CBDUSJ010000094.1:0-8321 GCA_965369845.1 uncultured bacterium
GCCCACTGCAAGTATTTTACCTTTGCCGTAGTCGTATTCTACGATCAGTTTTTTGTTTTCACGCAGAAAAATATAATCCCAATCGGTAGCGACAACTTTTCCGTTTGCCGGAAGCTCATCTCCATAATAACCGATATTTCTAACAGTGATATCCTGTGTGGGTTTCAGGATATAAGCCCCACCGTTTAACCCCTTGAACACCGGATGTGAGCGGAATGAATGAAATCCCAGAAGCCTCCCGTATCCCGAGTCTTTTGCTTCCTTTTTAATGATTTCAGGTTTATTCGGTTCAATCCCAAGAAAATTAATGTACCGGAATGCGTCTAATGAAAGCAACAATCCGCCGCCATTTTCAACAAATTTCAGAATGGCATCTTTAACTTTTTCGTTGGTTAAACTCTCCGGAAAATCAGTGGTGTCCGAACGATGAAACCAAAGGACGTCATATTTGCCCAGTTGCTTTTCATCCCTGATATTATTCACAGGTAAAATGCTTAAATTAATATTTCTCTGTTCCTTCAAAAAACTGATTACAGAAATTGTTTCAACATTTTGATCACCCGTTTCATTTTCAGAAAGTAAGGCAACAGAAACTCTTTGAGCAAAAACAAATTGCAAGATCAGAAAGCTAAAAACCAGAAATAGAAATGTTTTTTTCATAATTAAAATATTTTTTTTATGCAAACATAAGAAATAATTGATTAGTGAATTAGTGATTACTGTTCTAACACTTCAAATCTTCAACTCTTCAACTTTTCAACTTTTCAACTCTTTAACTCTTAAACACCTTAACCATTAATAGCCACTGATTACACTGATTTTCACAGATTTATTTTTTATCATTACTTTTTTAGACACTAATTACACAAATTTTCACTAATAATTTAAAAAAAAACCAACCATTCAATTATTCAATATTCATCAATTTCACCATTTAGTCATGTAATCATTTTACAATTGAATGACTACCAAACGACCATTGAATGACTACCGAATGACCACTTAATGACCATCAATTCATTCAACTCCCAATATGCTTTACCCCGTTGGATTTTTTCAACCGGGGTCATACCTCGCTATCGGGATCTCCGCTTCGCTCCGACATCAAACAATTTAACTCCCGATACGCTCATGCTTCGCTATCGGGATCTCCGCTTCGCTCCGACATTTAACTCCCGATATGCTTCGCTCCAACATTCAACCATTCAACAATTTAACAATTCAACAATTTAACAATAAAATTAATCCACATCCTTTACACACCTAAACCCAACGGTAGCATTTCTATCGAAACCCGGAGACACAAGCAGCAACATCTGCCGGTGAGTTACCGGCTGCGGACCGCCCTGTACGTACCACCAGCTTGAAGTGGGTTTGTAAAAACTCCCACCTTTCATTATAACAAAATAATAACTTCCATCATCATACAGATCATTTGTCAACTGCCACACATTTCCAGTCATATCCCGGACGCCAAAAGGGCTGGCTCCTTCGGAGAAGGCATCCACAGGAGTGGGATGATTCAAAGCGTCATTGCATTTAGAAGAATCAAAATCTTTACCCCATGGCCAATCACGACCATCGCTACCCTGGGCCGCATACTGCCATTCAGCCTCGGTAGGAAGACGTTTTCCGGCAAACCGGCAATAAGATTTTGCATCATCATAATTTACATAAACAACAGGATGTGAATCTTCGCCATCAGGATATTTGCCGTTTTTCCAGTGTTTCAGAAAATTTAAAGTGTCATCCGGTTGGTAATTGCTCTTTTTTAAAAATTCATAAAAGTCTTTATTTGTAACCGGATATTTGTCGATGTAAAAATCATTAAACGATATTAAACAACTATCAGAATTTTTTGGATAAGGAATAAACTGGTCCCGATTAGTTGAGTAAAATATGAAGTTGCCGGCAGGAATTTTTACCATACTTTTGGGTATATTTTCCGCTCCGGTGGTTTTTATCACCTTGCTGATAAGCCTGGGATTGCCGGGTTTTATGTAAACAATTTTTTCATCGAGCAATTCAGTGTTGTCGAAAAGTTGAACAACAAATTTTCCTTCGTATCTCCCGAACAAGTCATAAAGTTTAACGCTATGGCGTCCTGCCGCTAACTCTGTTTTTTTGCTCTGATATGTCGGGTTGCCTGCCGTTATCACTATTTTGCTGCCTTTATCCGCAAGAATAAAAAGAGAGTCTCCTCTCAGACTGATTTCGAGTAATTCGGGGAATTTAGCAATACAGTCAATATTTCCCTCGCGCCTTGTTCCAATCCAGGATTTGTCGAAGGAGGCCGTTTTAGCAGGTAAATAAATCTTTCCATTCAGAGTATCCGGTTTTAATTCTTCATGGTTCCAGATGCTGACAAAATGAAAATGTTCTTCCGGTTTGGCTTCAAAAAGAGGAGCGTTAAATCCTTCGGGTATCAGGCTGAAAATTGTATAAATTGTTTTTTCTGTTGTTGGGAATTCATTTACCCAGATGCTGTCTTTCAAAGTCGGCAAAAGCGGTGTCCACTCGTAACTGTTGAAGGCTTTTGAATTTTCTCTCAATATTTTCACGATTTTCCCGAGATAGAGATATTCTTCTTTAATCCATTCGGGGCGGCCCGGTGCAAAAGTATTCAGTTCAACGCCATAACCGTTAAAAAGTGAAATTGCTGCTTCGCGGTGAATTCTTCCCTGGCTCAACTGGCAAACTCTGAATATCGCAAAATCCGGTTTGATGAGTTTGTTGAGATTAAGTGGTGGCGGCATGTAGATTGCATCATGCACCCGTCCGGAAATTATTCCGGGCATATCTTTCGGAATAGCCATTCCCTCGCTGTACATCACCACGCCGCTGCGGACACTGTCGGCTGCCCGTTGCAGTTCAATGCTCGATTTGCCCCTCGTGTCAAGAACCACACCGTCAGCGCCTATTGCTTCGATAAGCCCGGCCATTCCTTTGTAAGGGTTTTCCTTCCGTGTGCTTAGGTCCCAGGGATTAAAAGCGACAAAAAAATATGTTCCGTTTTCCCTGGCATCTGTTGCGAGTTCCTTTAGTTTTTCAAGTCCTCCCGGAAGGCCGGCATATAAATCCCATTGATTGCGCATGTCAACGCCAAGCCGCGGCCACGAAGGCCATATCCCGAAAATATCGTAGCCACCCATGTATTTTTTGCCTTCTTCAAGAAATCCGGTAAAATTATATTCCCCGATTAGCGGATCGTAAAAATTATGGTCCCATGCCATTTGGAGAACCATCAGGTATTTACTGCGTATCCAGGCAAGGTCGTTACGCTCAAAAAGTGTGTTGTCAAATTTTTCAAGATCAAAAAGCCATCTTTTTTGAAACATAAGTTTCATGCCGTTTTGCCATTCACCCAAAAAGCTATCCGCCCAAAAAGTATATTCCACAAATCCACCGGGGTAAACAAAAGTTTTGTAACGCCTCCGTGCAGCCTTATCCCAACTTGTTCTTCGTGCAATTGCACAAAGTGAAATCGTATCGTTCACCTCTACAGAAGCATAACCCATTTCCCATGCATTATCAGGCAGGATAATTCCGACAGGGTCAAGTCCCGGCCTGAACAATTTCGTCCTGGCAAGCGACCAGGGACCTGTGCCGGTAATATAAATATACTCCGGAGATTCACCAAACGGAACAATATTTTCTAAAATTACCGTATCATTTGTGTGGTTTTCAAGTTGCAAAACAGCCTTCCAGCATCTGTCGAATTTTTCGTTCAGGAATAGTTCACCCGAAATTCCGTTACCAAAATCAAAACTTATCCTTTTGCCGGAGAAATTTATTTCCGCATCTGTTGAATAAAAAATTTTACCATCTAAAATAAAAGAAAATAAAGGAACCGGTTGCGGTAAGAAAATTTCAGAATCGTTACAGCTAAAGGAATTTACCAAAAGTTTTTTATCCTCCGGATTGAGATTTATTACAGACTGGGCTCTTAAAAATCCCGGAAGCCAAACATAAATTATACAAAGAAAAATGACTATGAAAAAATTCTTTTTATCCATATTTCCCGGTTTTTAATTATTGATACGCAAATATATAATTTTACATGTTTAAAGGAAATAATAATTTTGTTGAAAAAAATAAATGAAGTGATAGATTCAATTCTAACTTCGGAGGTAATAAAGAAATTATCGGAACCGCTCAACGAACTCCGGGAATGCCGGATATGCCCTCGTAATTGTGGCGCTAACAGGCTGAACGGAAAATCCGGTTATTGTAAAAGCGATTCATCATTTTATATTTCTTCAATTTGTATCCATCACGGCGAAGAACCACCGATAAGCGGCCCTTTTGGTATTTGTAATGTTTTTTTCGGGCATTGTAATCTTCAGTGTATCTTTTGTCAGAACCATCAGATAAGTAACAATAAAAATCCGTATGCGGCAGAAAGACGTACTCTGAAAGAAGTGGTTTCAGAGATTGTCAGATGTCTTGATGCCGGCTGTAAGGGAGTTGGTTTTGTGTCGCCATCACATTTTGTTCCTCAGATGAAGATTATTATAAAAGCACTGCACAAGTTGGGACGTAAACCTGTGATTGTTTATAATACAAACGGATACGACAAAGTGGAAACACTGCAAGGGCTGGAAGAGTTTGTTGATGTTTATCTGCCCGACTTAAAATATATTGACCCTGTGATCTCGGCAAGGTTTTCCGATGCCGGAAATTATCCTGAAATTGCCGGAAAGGCTTTAAAAGAAATGTACCGTCAAAAAGGCTCAACGCTTATCACAGATAAAAACGGAATTGCCGAAAGAGGGATATTAATTCGCCATCTTGTTTTGCCGGGATATGTAGCAAATAGTAAAGATGTTCTTAAGTTTATTGCAAACGAGTTTTCCACATCGATGTTTATTTCTCTTATGTCGCAGTATCATCCGACACAGAATGTGATGAATGTAAAAAACCTTAATAGAACGCTTTATAAAAAGGAATACCGGGAGGTGGTTGATGAATTTTACCGGCTGGGATTACGAAACGGCTGGATACAGGATTTGGAAAGCCACGAAAATTACAAGCCTGATTTCAGAAAAAAAAATCCCTTTGAATAAATTTAATTTTTATTTTTGTCATTTTAAATTTAAAAGCCATGAATGAACAAAAATTAAACATCCTTATTCTTGAAGACAATCCTGACGATGCAGAATTGATAGTTAGAGAACTTGAAAAGGCAGGATTTGTTTTTGAATTGAAAAGAGTTGAAACTGAAAAAGATTTCAAAAAAGCCCTTGCCGAAAAACCTGACATAATTTTAGCAGACTATAACCTTCCGTCCTTTGATGGAATGGTAGCTATAAAACTCCAACAACAAATAGCGCCCGAAATTCCCCTGATCATTGTTTCAGGTACAATAGGCGAAGAACTTATAGTTGAATGTTTAAAAGCCGGGGCCACAGGTTATATTTTTAAAGACCGGTTATCAAGATTACCGCTTGTAGTTAAACGTGCATTAAAGGAATATAATGAACGTAGAGAACTCAAACAAATGCAACAAGATTTGCATAAAAGTGAAGAAAAATATCGTAATCTTGTAGAAAAAATGGAAGAAGGAATTGTATCGGTTGACGAAAATGAAAAATTTACATTCCTTAACAATGCAGCATGTAATATATTTGGATATTCTAAAGAAGAATTGTTCAAAATGACTTTAAAAGATTTTACAACACCCGATGAATATAAAAAAATTATTGAGCAAACATCAATCAGAAAAAAAGGGAGAACAAGTAAATATGAAGTAAATATTATTAAAAAGGATGGAAATAATGCTATCATTTCTGTAACTTCTTCTCCATTATTTGATGAAAATAGAAGATATATTGGAGATTATGGAATAATTAACGATATCACCGAACGCAAGAAAGTAGAGGAAGATATTCGTAGGTCGGCTGCCTATACCCGTAGTTTGATTGAAGCAAGTATTGACCCGCTGGTAACAATTGGTCCTGACGGAAAGATAACAGATGTAAATGAAGCAACTGAAAAGGTCACAGGTAGAACACGAAAAGAATTAATTGGTTCCGATTTTGCCGATTACTTTACTGAACCGGTAAAAGCAAAAGAGAGTTATAAGCAGGTATTAAATAAAGGTTTTGTTAGAGATTATCCATTGGAGATAAAACACAAAAATGGCAATATAACACCTGTTTTGTATAATGCGTCATTATTCAAAGATGAATCAGGAAAAATCGTTGGTGTTTTTGCTGCAGCAAGAGACATTACTGAGATCAAGCAATCTCATGCACATATCGCACACCTGAACAGCGTCCTCAGGGCAATTAGGAATATCAACCAGTTGATAGTGAAAGAGAAGGATAGGGACTGCCTACTCCGGAAAGCATGCGACATTCTGGTAGATGCACGGGGCTACGATGCTGTATGGTTTGGACTCATGGAAGATGACAATATAATTAACAAGATAGTGAGTTCCGGTTTCGGAAAAGATGCCTCTTTCTTTTATGAACAAGTGAGAGGTATTGATCAACCTTTCTGCATAAGAAATGCCATGGCACGTAAGGAAACGGTTGCGCTCGTGGACAAATCCGTAGAATGTGGAGATTGTTCATTAAAGGACTCACATGCCGACAAAGAAGCAGCGATTATCCGTGTGGAACATGGCGGCAAACTTTTTGGGCTGCTCGCGGTATCTTTTTCACCTGATGTGGTTGTTGATGAGGATGAGAAAGGGCTTTTAAAAGAGGCAGTTTCCGATATAGCATTTGCTCTTCACGACATGAAACAAGAGGAAGATCGCAAGAAGTCAGAAATAGAAGCCCATCTTTTACATAAATTAATAAAGGCAATTAACGAAGCTCCGGATCTTGAAACGGCTATCAATACTGTTCTCAGTCTGATGTGTGAACATACAGGATGGGTAATTGGGGAAGCATGGATACCAAACCATGATGAAACCGCTCTTGAGTATTACCTTGGATGTTGTAACGATAGCAGCAAACATAATAAGCGTATGAGTCACTTCATAAAGTTGAGTAAACAGTTTGCATTTCCACAAGGGGTTGGATTACCGGGGCGAATATGGCAATCTAAGCAGCCGGAATGGCGACATGATATTTCCGATTTATCAGAAGAAATATATCTACGTGCCAAACCCTCTAAGGAGGCGGGACTAAAAGCTGCGTTAGGTGTTCCCATCATCAGCAATGGTCAGGTGCTGACCGTGATCGTTTTCTATATGACGACCTCACAACCGGAAAATGAACGCCTTGTCAAGATTATTTCAACTATCGCAACCCAACTGGGAACGGTGATTATGCACAAAAAGGCGGAGGAAGCACTGCTGAAAAGTGAAGAAAAATACAGGCAATTAGCAGAAACAGCCAAAGATGTTATTATGGTTCTCGACCTGAAAGGGAATGTTAAATATATCAATCAGGAAGGTATTTATCTTAGCGGATATAGTAAAGAAGAAATATTTACAATGAATGTTAATGATGTTCTTTCTAACGATAAGATTTCAATATCTGACGAAAATTTTGCAAAACGTATTGCAGGTGATAAAAATTTATTTTTTTATGAAATTGATTTCTTTAATAAAAAAGGAAACAAAATACCTGTTGAAATAAAATCTTCATTAATTACAGAACAAGATAAACCTTCAGGAGTGCTGATCATAGCGAGAGACATCACCGAACGCAAGCAGGCAGAGATTGCAATTAGGAAATCAAATGAAAGATTTCAAGATATTGTAACCAATACGGGAGATTGGATTTGGGAAGTTGATAAAGAAGGACGCTATACATATTGCAGTCCGGTTGTTGAACAGGTTCTTGGCTATATACCTGATGAATTGTCAGGAAAGCATTTCTATGATTTTTTTCATCCGGATGAGCGTGATGAATTGAAAAAAGCAGCTTTGATAGTATTTAAAAAGAAAGAAAAATTTAATGATTTAATCAATCGCAATGTGCATAAGGATGGACATGTTATTTTCATGGAAACAAATGCTGTTCCTCTTCTTGATGATAAAAAAAATTTAATAGGGTATCGTGGAGTTGATCGTGACATTACAAGGCGCAAGCAAGCAGAAGATAATTTAAAACAAGCATTGGTAAAAGCCACTGAATCCGATCAACTGAAATCTGCATTTTTATCTATAATTTCTCATGAACTTCGTACACCTTTAAATGCAATTATCGGTTTTTCTGAGATTATTGATGTAGATACTCCTTTAGAAGAAATTATTGATTTTACAAAAATGATTAATTTAAGTGGGCATAATTTATTCGGAATTATTGAAGATATACTTGATATAACTGATATTGAAAGTGGAAAATCAGAAATAAGTAAAA
>CBDUSJ010000095.1:0-8300 GCA_965369845.1 uncultured bacterium
AATTTACCGGTTCTGGCAATACCTGTCTGAACCTCATCAGCAATGAATAAAACGTTCTTTTCTTTACACAGCTTATAAGATTTTGCAAGGTATCCTTCATCAGGCACATAAACACCAGCTTCGCCCTGAATAGGTTCAACGAGAAATCCGGCAATATTAGGATCTTCAAGAGCCTTTTCAAGAGCAGGAATATCGTTATAAGGAATTATTATAAATCCGGGAGTGTATGGCCCGAAACCATCTTTTGCATCAGGGTCGGTTGAAAGTGAAATTACAGTGATGGTTCTGCCGTGGAAATTTCCTTCACAAACAATAATTTTTGCTTCGTTTTCAGGGATTCCTTTAACGTCATATCCCCATCGGCGACAGAGCTTAATTGCTGTTTCGTCACCTTCAGCGCCGGTATTCATCGGAAGCATTTTATCATAACCGAAATATTCTGTAATATACTTTTCGTACGGACCAAGCGCATCATTGTAAAATGCCCTCGAAGTAAGCGTTAATGTCCTCGCCTGGTCAACAAGCGCTCCAACAATTCTGGGATGGCAGTGTCCCTGGTTTATTGCCGAGTAAGCCGAAAGAAAATCGAAATATTGTTTTCCTTCAACATCCCAGACATAAGCGCCCTCCCCTCTTGATAATACTACCGGCAACGGATGGTAATTGTGTGCGCCGTACTTGTCTTCCATTTTAATTGCCATCTGCGAAGTTATTTTTTCTGACATATTTAAAAATTTTTTGAATATTAAATATAAATAATCTGAATATTAAAAGTTTTGCAAAAATAAAAATCCCATAACGAGGAAAAAAAATTATAACTCTTTTTATACTCTTTTAAGAAATTGCATTATTTGCGTATAAAAAATGTATTGCAATTACTCAAGCTAAATCAAGCAATTTTCCTTTAATGTTTTTTCCACGAAATGTTTATCAATTTCCAAATATTCAACTATTTGATTGATAGTAAATTTTGCTTTTGTTTACAATTTTAAAATCATACTTTTTTTAGTTTCAACAATTCCTTCTTTTAATCCTTCTTTTTTTAATTTCATTGCTGTTGTCATGGCTATTTGCCCTCCTTTATTTGATGTTGATTTAATTGTTTCCGTTATTTTTTTATAATCTATTTCCGTATTGGTAAAGATATAATATAAAATTGTTATTAAGAATTTTTCTCCATTGTCGGTTTTAAGTATCGTTGTTATGTCTGAAAATATTATTGGTAATTTTTGTCTTAATAATGTTTCGTTAAAGATGTTTTTCATTAAGAGCAAAGATATTTGTACAGTAATTACTTTAAAAAGATTTATTATTTTTTCGTCAGAATACTTTGATAAATCTGCTAAAATATAATCGAATATTGGTAAAAACGGTTTTAGGTCATTATCAATTCCTGTAAAATATTCTTCAAATCTTTGTGCGTTCCATTTATCTTTTCCATGATATACAATTATCGGAATTACAGGAATTAATTTTTGCTTTTGTTTAATATTCGCTTCCCATATCTTGATAAGATATTTCAGAAGTTGTATGTGTGGATAGTCAACTTTATAACTTTTATGTTCTAATAAAAATGAAATTTTAATATTTGTTTTTCCATCATATTTACAGTTATATGCAATATCTGAAAAGTTTTCTTTTAGTTCTTCATCAATATAAGATGTTTCGTCTAATTCTAAAGAGTTTAAATTTATTTTGTTTATAAGATTAGCTGGAAGTATATGTAAAATTAAATCCTGTGCTTCTTCCTTTTTAGAGAATGTCTCTTTAAAAAACTTATCGTGAGTATTTATTATTTTCAATGTGTTATTTTTTGATAATGCAAATTTACAAATTTTTATAATTACAAATCCCTCATTCTTGTTTTTTGTCTCTTATTTCCAAATTCTTTTTATAGTTTTGCCATGAAAAACAAAATTCAAAATATAAAATTTAATAATCATGAAAATCGATCAAACACTTGTTTTAAATAAAGAAAATCTGAAAAGTAGTATTTTTGACGCTGTTGCACTTGTTTTTATCTTTTTTGTTCCGGCAATTTCACATCTGTTTTCTTTTCCGGTTTATTTCCTTGAACCCATGCGTATTATGCTTATCATTGCAATTGTACATACTTCCAGACGAAACTCATACATAATAGCGGCAACTCTGCCATTGTTTTCATTTCTTATCTCGGCGCATCCGCATTTTATAAAAATGATGCTTATTACCGTTGAATTATTGCTCAACGTCTGGCTTTTTTTCATTTTGATGAAGAAACTGAAAAATTCTTTCATCAGCATGATGTCAGCTATTATCCTGAGTAAATTATTTTATTACGGTATTAAATTCGCACTTATCAGTATAGTTCTTTTAGATGGCAAATTGGTTTCAACACCGATATATTTTCAATGTATAACAACTCTTGTTTTCAGCCTTTACATTATGATGGTTTTTTGGATTCGTACCTCAAAAAACTAATAAAAAATTATGAAAAGTATAAAAATATTAACGACCAACTCCAGATTGCCAACTGCCAACTGCCAACTTCTTTTAAATATTGCTTTTATCAGCTTTCTGATCTTTATCTTATACTCCTGCGACAAAAACAGATTATTTGATGAAAGCATTGAAATACCGGATACCGGATGGAATCAGGACTCGGTGATTGTTTTTAAAAATATCGGGATTCAGGACACATCTAAAACTTATAATTTTTATATCAACCTAAGAAATACAACCGATTATCGATACAGCAACATTTATTTTTTTCTGAACACACAATTTCCTGACGGAAAAATCAGACGCGACACTATCGAACTTATCCTTGCCGGCAACGATGGACGTTGGTTTGGGAAGGGTTTCGGCCATATCAGGGATAACCAGATTCTTATCAGAAACGAACTTAAATTTCCACAACCCGGGAAATATATCTTTAAATTTGAACAGGCCATGAGAAAGGAAAATCTTAAAGAAATCAAGGATATCGGGATTAGAATTGAGTATCAGTAAGAATTTTAAAATTTGGAAAAAACCAATAAAATAATTCTATCAGTTATACAAAAATACATAAGTAAACGTTTCGTAAATAGTGTAACAAGCGGGTAACATTTTTAATATCCGGATTGAAGATAATCAGAAATGAAAATACTTTGAATATGAAGAACAAACAGAAAATAGGAACAGATGTCGAACTTCTTGAAAAAAACATTCAAAAAAAACGACTTTTCAGGAAATTTGTAATTCTGTTCTGGACTATTGTTATTCTTTTTATCGGATCGATTTTTCTCTTGTTCTTTGGTATTTCTTCAGGATGGTTTGGTTTTATGCCAACTTTCGAAGAACTGGAAAATCCTCAGACATATCTTGCATCGGAAATAATTTCTTCCGATGGAAATCTGCTTGGAACTTATTATATCGAAAATCGTGGAAAAGTTAATTATTCGGATATTTCACCATATATGATAGATGCGCTTATTGCAACCGAAGATATCAGGTTTTACGAGCATTCGGGGATTGATATGAAAGCATTAGGCCGTGTTTTTTACGGAGCGATAACAGGACAGAATAAAGGCGGAGGAAGCACCATCACTCAGCAGCTTGCCAAAAACCTGTTTCCGCGTGAATATAATCAGAACAGTCTCCAACTGGCTTTCAGAAAATTCAAGGAGTGGGTGATTGCCATAAAGCTTGAAAATAGATACAGTAAAGATGAGATCATCACCATGTATCTTAACAAGTTCGATTTTCTCAACCTTGCTGTCGGCATTAAATCTGCTGCAAGAGTATATTTCAGCACCACGCCCGCCGATCTCACCACCGACCAGTCGGCTTTGCTTGTCGGTATGGCAAAAAACCCTTCTTATTTTAATCCCCTGCGCCGCCCCGACACAACTCTCTACCGCCGAAATATTGTGCTTTCGCAAATGCTGAAATACGGATACATCGATAAAACATCCTGCGATTCGTTAAAACAACTGCCTCTTGGGCTGAATTTCCAGAGGGTAGATCATAATGTAGGAACCGCAACTTATTTTAAAGAATTCCTGAGAGGCAGGATGACAAAGTGGTGTAAAAGCCATTTCAAACCCGATGGCGCTCCTTACGACCTTTATCGTGATGGCCTGAGAATTTATACAACGATAAATTCGAAAATGCAATTGTATGCCGAAGAGGCCGTGACGGACCATCTTGCATTAGACCTTCAGCCGGCATTTTTTTCACATTGGAAAAATCATAAATATGCTCCCTTCGTATTTGAACCGGATACCATTAAAGACGAAGTTGAAAAGATTTTGAAACAAGCCATGCGAAGAACCGAACGCTACAAAAAACTTCAAAAACAAAATATGCCGATTGATTCCATCGAGAAGATATTTAATACACCGGTACCAATGACTGTCTTTTCCTGGGAAGGGAACATCGATACCGTAATGAGTCCGATGGATTCGATAAATTATTTTAAATTTTTTATTCAGGCGGGGCTGATGTCGGTTGCTCCTTCTACAGGCCAGGTAAGAGCTTATGTTGGAGGAATAGATTACCGATTTTTTAAATACGACCACATCACTCAGGGACGAAGGCAAGTTGGCTCCACCTTCAAGCCATTTCTTTACACCCTTGCAATGCAGGAAGGCGCCACTACCGGCGAGTTCTCACCATGCACCAAAGTTCCTAATGTACAGGCTAGTATCGAACTTCCCGACCGTACTTACTGGACGCCTAAAAACTCAACAAAAGAAAAGGAAGGCGAAATGGTAACCCTCAAATGGGCGCTTGCTCATTCCGTCAACTGGATATCGGCTTATTTGATTAAAAGGTTTTCGCCACTTGCAGTGGTCCAAATGACCCGCAAAATGGGAATTACATCCGACATACCAGCAGTTCCGGCGATATGTCTCGGCACTCCCGACATTTCTCTTTACGAAATGGTTGGCGCAATTAATACTTTTGCAAACAAAGGAATTCATATCAAACCATATTTTATAACAAAAATTGAAGATAAATTCGGAAATGTGATTGAAGAATTTTCAGCAACAACAAACGAGGCAATGAATGAAGAAACGGCTTATCTCATGTTAAGCCTTATGCAGGGTGTTGTTGAGACAGGCACCGGTATCAGGCTTAAATACAAATATGGTTTTAGAAACGAAATTGCAGGTAAAACCGGAACAACACAAAACCAGTCGGACGGCTGGTTTATGGGAATCACCCCGCAACTTACCACCGGTATCTGGGTTGGATGCGAAGACAGAAGCGCACACTTCCGGACTATTACCCTTGGACAGGGAGCAAATATGGCCCTGCCGGTCTGGGCTTTGTATATGAAAAAAGTATATGCCGACACAAGTTTACATATCGCAAAAGGAACTTTTCAAAAACCCATTCATGGCCTCTCCGTAGAAATTGACTGCGAAAAATACGAACAGCAGCAAAAACAAGATGAGTTTATTGATATTGAAGAATTTTAAGCACGCGTTAAAAAAATTGTATCTTCTGATATTTTCATAATAATTAGTTTTTACATGGCCATCCAAATTAACTTATTCAGATTTAATAACCATAATAATAAAATTACTTTTGCCACATTATGAAAAAATTTAAAATTTTTTCTGTGGTATGGATTCTCCCTTTAATATTCCTGCTTGTAGGGTTGTCGTTTGCTCGGGCTAAATTTTCAAACGACCCTGATTATATTTATTTGATAAATGCTTTAAATATCTCCAAGCTAAAAGCTGAAAAAAGATAATACCAGACTTTTTAAAAAACCGCTTTATATTTATGATAGATAATAAAAAGATTGTAGTTGTTCTTCCTGCCTATAATGCTGAATTTACGTTGAGGAAAACTTATGACGAAATACCGCATGATATAGTGGATGAGATAATTTTGGTTGACGACAATAGTATAGACAATACTATAAAAGTTGCCGAACAAATAGGAATAAAAAATATTATCAAACACGATAAAAACAAAGGCTACGGCGGAAATCAAAAAACCTGTTACGACAAAGCTTTGGAACTTAATGGCGACATCATCATCATGTTACATCCCGATTATCAGTACACGCCAAAGTTAATACCTTCAATGGCATATCTAATAGCTAATAATGTATATCCGGTAGTACTAGGGTCCAGAATCCTCGGTAATAGTGCGCTGAAGGGTGGTATGCCGCTCATTAAATATATTTCCAACCGCTTTCTTACTTTAGTACAAAATATTCTCACAGGACAAAAATTATCAGAATATCACACAGGTTACAGGGCTTTTTCACGTAACGTACTTTTACAAATAAACTATCATTTGAATTCCGATAATTTTGTTTTTGATAATCAAATGTTGTCGCAAATAATTTTTGCCGGTTACGATGTAGCGGAAATCACTTGTCCAACAAAATATTTTAAGGAGGCATCGTCGATAAATTTACGAAATAGCACTATATATGCTTTTGGTGTTCTGAAAACTTCTTTTATACATTTCTTAAATAAAATAGGATTAGTTAAATCGAAATTATATCAAAATGATTAACCTATCATGTTGAATAACCGTATTCAATCAATAATAATTTTACCTTTGCCTAATTATTTTTAGCAAGCATGGAACCATGAAAGGTAGGGAAAAATGTCAAAAATTCGGACTGTCGGGATTCGCAGTTTTAATGGTTATTTTTATTGTTCTTTATGTTGATAATAACTTATGTTTATGGAAAAGCAATGACCGTGTTATTATTGATGACATTATATCATATATTGATTATTACAGTATTTTCACTATCACGATGGCAACTTTTCTTACTTGTGCTTTTAATCAAAAATTCCGGTTGCGAATTGCTCTTATCATCGTGTTTTTCCTTATTGCAACCAGAAATCTCTTACACCATTTTCAATATCATTACCGAGCCATTCACTGGAATAGCATGGCACCTGAGGCGTTTTTCGACTCTTTCTGGCGCATCAGGCCTTCGGATAATTTTAATAAACTGCTAAAATCACCGAATTACCAGTCGGCTTGAAAAGTTATCTATAACTATGCTGGAGAGAAAAATCAATAAATTTCAAAAATAAATTAATATGCTTAATGTACGATAATCTAAAAATTGCAGTAGTAATTCCCACATATAAGGCACAAAATCATATAGAGCTTGTTATCAAAGGTATCCCCGACTTAGTGGATCATATACTGATTGTTGATGATAAATGCCCACAGCAATCCGGTAAAACTGCTCAAAAATTATCTGAAAAGGATAATCGAATAACAATAATTTTTCATGAGCAAAATCTGGGTGTTGGCGGCGCAGTGATCACAGGTTACACGAAGGCGCTTGAACTGGATGCTGATATAATCGTAAAAATGGACAGCGACAATCAGATGGATCCGTCTTATATTTCTGATCTGATAAAACCAATTGCAGAAGGTAAAGCAGGTTATTCCAAAGGTAATAGATTTGTAAATTTTAAAGCATTAAGATCGATGCCCACACTGCGATTATTGGGTAATAGCGCACTGTCGTTTATGGTGAAGGCATGTTCAGGATATTGGAACATTATGGATCCAACCAACGGATATACTGCTATCAGCCGTAAAGCACTCGAAAAATTAAATCTTGAAAAAATCTCAAAACGATATTTTTTCGAATCAGATATGCTAATAAATCTCAATATACAGAACACTGTGTTACAGGATGTTCCTGTTCTGACAACTTATGGCGATGAAAAAAGTTCACTAAGCATAAAAAATAGCTTATTTAAGTTTCCGTTTTTATTGCTCAAAGGCCTGATAAAAAGATTTATTCTAAAATACCTGATCTATGATTTTAACATGGCATCAGTTTATACACTTACAGGAATGCCATTAATACTCTGGGGATTAATCTTTGGTATTTGCAAATGGATTGAAAATACTATTAACCAAACAGCTACACCTACCGGTACTATCATGCTATCGGTTTTACCGCTAATTCTCGGTACCCAGTTTATTATTGCTGCCATTAATATTGATATTAACTCTACACCAAAAAATAACAAATGATAAAAGTTGTAACTTTATCGGTTTTTACAACTTTTTTAATCACTGCGGGGCAGTAAGTATTTTGGGAAATTGGCCTGCAAAAAATTGGTGAGTTTTATCTTACCAAAAAAAGTATTATCAAATTCCAAAAAATAAATTATCCGGTTGATGTTTACAAGAAAGGCCTTGCTTTTTAAAGAGGATTTGAGACTTTGCATAATATATTCTTATACTTCCCGACTCTATAATTTATTATCAATGGTTCTACTGTTATTTTAATGGGCAAAGTGTTTTTATTGAAATGATGGAACGGT
>CBDUSJ010000096.1:0-8289 GCA_965369845.1 uncultured bacterium
CTTTCATCACTCGTTCTGCGTCTGAGGCTTTTTCAAATCCTAATACAAAGTCATCGGCAGCATAAGCAAAATCTTTTTGCAACATATTGGATTTTACTCTTAATTCCTTAATCCTTTGACCGATTTTAAATTTAATTCCCACACTGCAAATATGACAACTTGTAAACTATCAGGCATAGACTATAAGTAACAATTTGAAAAAAAATTATTAAATTACTGTCATAGATACTGGGAAGAAGTGGTTAATTGAAATTATTATACTTTTGTTAAATTCTATTTCTAAAAAAAAGTAAAAAATAATGAATATAATTTCCAGATATTGTGCAATAACGGAAGACGCTTTTTTTTATAATGGAAAATCTGCTTTTCCAAATAAAAATAATGATAATTTTGCCGGCTTTATTAAAAAGATATACAGAAATTACAGAATAGGCTACCCAAAATTTTTCAAAATGGATAAGTTATGCAAGTTGGGATTTTTAACTTCGGAATTACTACTCATGGGGCTTGACTTGAAAAATAAATATGACAATGAAGATACAGGCATTATTTTGCAAAACGGTTCATCAACAATCGATATCGACAACAAATTTCAGAAAACAATAAACGACAGGTCGAATTATTATCCAAGCCCGTCATTATTTGTTTATACTTTGCCAAATATTATGACAGGTGAAATATGTATTAAAAATAAGATAAAGGGAGAAAACACGGTTTTTATCTCAGAAAAATTCGATCCTGAATTTTCGTATTCTTATATAAATTCGCTATTGGGACAGGACAAGCTGAAGCGCTGTATCGGCGGATGGGTGGAATACAAAAACACGGAAACATGGGAATCTTTTATGTTTCTCGCCCAAAAGAAAAATATCACAAATAGTGATAATCAAAATCCGATAGAACTTTCAAAAGAAAATATTGATAAACTATATAATAATCTGAAGAAATAACATGGAAAAATTAAAGTTAGAAATAATTGAAGCCCTAAACCTTGAAGACCTTGAACCCGAAGATATAGAAGCAGATGCGCCTTTGTTCGGAGAAGGACTCGGACTTGATTCGATAGATGCGCTTGAACTTATTGTTTTGCTTGAGAAAAATTATGGTATTAAAATACAGGACCCTAAGGAGGGTAAAAAGATATTCTACTCGGTAAAAAGTATGGCCGAGTATATTCAGCAAAATCAGAAGAAATAACCACGACAGATAGTAGTCTGATAAATATGAATTACTTTCTTCTTAACAAAGCAACTCTTGATAAGCTCACAACCTTTTTTTTGTATTATTTTTTTTTACTTGAGAAAATTAAAAGTTGGTAATAAGATTTCCATATCATAATTACCTGCAGATAAATTATTATTCTAATTTTGTAATATTGAACAAATTTTTAAGTTGTGCAAGCGAATATTAAAATTCTGAAAAAACTAAAGACATCTCTGATAAACAAGTTTGGGGATAATATAAAAGAAGTGATATTGTTCGGTTCACAGGTTACCGGCAAAGCTCACGAAAATTCCGATTATGATGTTTTGATTATTTTAAACAATGATTATGACTGGAGGTACAAAAGGGAAATTTTACACGCTTGTTATGATATTGAATTAGAACACGATATTTTTATTGATATTAAAATTATTTCTGTTAATGAGTTGAATTATTCTATTAAAGGACAACATCCTTTATATGAGGATGCAATTAATGAAGGAATACAAATATGATTACTGATAACAATAGGAAAGCATTATTAATTTACAGGATTGAACAAACTGAAAAATGCTTTGAAAAATACATAATTGTTAATCAGAAATTCGGACAAATAATCAGTGTAATCTGTGGCAAAACATAAAAAAATACAGCCACAGATTTCTCAGATTAACACAGATAAAAAAGTTGGTTTTAAATAATAAATAATCAGTGTAAATCAGTGTAATCTGTGGCTATGAAAAAATATGACAACAAAAAATACCCGCTCCAACAAGAAACCTATCAAATTATAGGTATCTGTATGGAAGTCCATAAAATATTAGGAAAAGGATTTCTTGAAATAGTTTATAAGGATGCTATCGAATATGAATTTAGACAGAGGTCAATACCTTATGAAAGAGAAAAAAGATACGAAATACAATATAAAGAAATAATATTGCCCCATTATTATCAAGCTGATTTTGTTGTTTTCGGTGATATTATTTTAGAAATAAAAGCAAAGGAAGGAATAGTTGATGAACATTACAAATATGTTATAAACTATCTGGCAGCATCGAAATGTAAAATCGGATTAATAGTTAATTTTGGGATGGATTCTTTGGAGTACAAACGAGTTATTCTTTAGCCACAGATTGTAGCCACAGATTGCACAGATTTACACAGATAATATATAACAAAATACAATAGTTTTTATGATGTTCAGATACAGCAAGGGTTTTGTATAACAAAAACGAACAGTAAATTAAATCAGGATGAAAGACCAACAAAAATTGTCAGGTATATTTGCAACTCACAATAACCAAACACACAATACAAAAATTTATATTACCGGTATCGGAATTATTTCAGCAATCGGCAGGAATGTGTTGGAAACAATAAATTCACTAACGAGCCTCAGGTCGGGGATTGGGAATATTGAAATTTTAAAAACCAATCACAGGGGAAAAATTCCGGTTGCAGAATTTAAATTTCGTGACGAAGAGCTTTTTGCTCCGCTTGGACTTGAACCATGCGAAGGTTTCACAAGAACAGCCTTGTTTGGAATGATAGCCGCAAAAGAAGCAACCGAAACGGCTAAAATCAAGGTTTCACAAGAATCACGCACCGGCTTGGTTTCGGCAACTACCGTAGGCGGAATGTGTAAAAGCGAATTGTATTACAACGATTATTTGAATAACGATACCAGGAATGCTTACATAAACACACACGACTGCGGCGATGCTACCGAAAAAATTGCCGATTTTCTTGGAATCCGTGATTTTGTTACAACAATCAGCACAGCTTGCTCATCATCGGCAAATTCGATTATTTACGGAGCGAGACTAATAAAAAACGGAATAGTTGACAGGGTGATTGCAGGTGGCACAGACTCATTATCGAAGTTTACAATTAATGGTTTTAACACTTTAATGATACTCGACAAAAATGTTTGCCATCCGTTTGACAACAAGCGTGCAGGATTGACTATCGGCGAGGGCGCCGCTTTTCTTATCCTCGAATCGGAAAACATGGTGAAAAATTCAGGCAAAGCGGTTCTTGCCGAGTTATCAGGTTTTGGCAATGCCAATGACGCATTTCATCAAACATCATCTTCACCGGATGGCGCCGGCGCTTACCTTGCTATGAATCAGGCGCTCTCTGCAAGCGGGCTTTCACCAAAGGAAATTTCTTATATAAATGCCCATGGCACCGGCACCGAAAATAATGATCTTTCAGAAGGACTTGCTATCGAACGGTTATTTGGAAAAGAACCTCCGTTTATTAGTTCTACGAAACCTTTTACAGGGCACACATTAGGAGCATGTGGGGCGATTGAAGCGGTAATTTCTATCCTCGCAATTCAGTATGGGATCATTTTTCCAAACCTTAATTTTAGCGACAGGATGAAAGAGTTGTCATTTAGTCCGGTTACACAACTTATTAAAAACCAACAGGTGAATCATGTTCTTTCCAATTCTTTCGGCTTCGGAGGGAATAATACTTCTTTAATTTTTTCAAAGGTTTGAAATGGAAATTTTTATTAACGGCATAGGAAATATTTCGCCACAAAACACTCTGGATAATGGGAGTTTTTTAGAGGAACCTGTTAATACCAGGGAAGGATTATTAAGGTGTATCAATCCTGAATATAAAAAATATATAAGCCCGGTAAAACTTAGAAGAATGAGTCGTGTGTTGCGTTTTGGGGTTACATCAGCCTTGATGTGCCTGAAGGATGCCGGCATTGAAAAACCTGATGCAGTGATTACAGGAACAGGGCTTGGATGCCTTGAAGACACCGAAAAATTCCTTAGAGCAATGATCGCCAACGATGAAACCCTGCTTACTCCCACTTCATTTATTCAGTCCACTCACAACACAATTGGCGCGCAGATAGCGCTTTTGCTTAAATGTCATAATCACAACCTGACCTTTGTCCATCGCAATTTTTCATTTGAGAGCGCCCTGCTTGATGCCATTATGCTGCTCAGGGAAAATTCGACAAAAAATATTCTTACCGGCGGAGTTGACGAAATAACAGACGAATATATTCAAATTACCGGCAGGACAGGAAACTGGAAAAAAAACAAAATTTTTAACCTTGAGCTTTTTCAGGATAATTCGAAAGGCTCAATTCCCGGCGAAGGAGCTGCATTCTTCGTGCTGTCCGGCAAACGAAATGATAATTCTTATGCCAGGCTCAATGCTTTAAAAACAATTTACAAACCGGCTTCGTTAAATGAAACCACTTCCCGGATCAGGAAATTCCTCGAAAATAACAAAGTCGGTAATCATGGCATCGATGTGCTGATTACAGGTAAAAACGGAGATCCTGATTCTGATAAAATTTATGACCAAATCACGGATTCTCTTTTTGATAAATCTCAAGTAGTCGCATACAAACATCTGTGCGGCGAATATTTTACTTCATCAGCATTCGGATTATGGCTTGGTTGTCAGATACTAAAAAAACAATTTATCCCGAATATTATAAAAATGAATGAAGTAGCGGAGCGGCCGATTAACAATATTCTCTTTTACAATCACTACCGAAACAGCAACCATTCGCTGATCTATTTGTCAAAATGCTGAATTTTAAAAATGTAAATATCATTGCGGGAGTCATCCTGATAATCCTGATTATTTTTAACTTTTCCTATTTGTATTTTCTATTGCTTTTAATTTTATTGATCGCCTTTTATGCTTATGGCTCTGCAAATATTCGTTCAGGATTTTACATCCCTGCTTTTTGTTCCGGCAATCCAGGCTCGAAAAAAATAGCCGTAACTTTCGACGATGGTCCTGATGCGAATTACACCCAGGCGATTCTTGATATTTTAAAAAAAAATCAGATACAGGCAACATTTTTTTGTATCGGCAAAAAAATTCCAGGTAATGAAGACATCCTTAAAAGAATTGTTAATGATGGCCACCTGATTGGGAACCACACATATTCCCATTCATGGAAACTTGATTTCTCAACGGTTTCACGAATAAAAAATGATATTTTGCAAACCGAAGATCTTATTTTGAAAACCACAGGCGCTAAAACATTTCTTTTCCGTCCCCCTTTCGGAGTAACAAATCCGCACATCGCCAAAGCAACTAAAAAACTTAATTACACTATGACAGGGTGGGGTCTGCGAACTTTCGACACTTCGAGAAAGAAAGAACAGGTGATTGATAAAATCAGGAATAATATTAAAGATGGCGACATTATTTTGCTGCATGATAATAATCCGGAAATTCCGGCTATTTTGAACGGGATAATTAATTTTGTACACGATAAGGGATTTCGATTTGTCAGAGTTGACAAACTGCCGGGATTCGACAAGCACAAATAAATTTAGATGATGAAAAAATTTATATTTTTGGCATTTTTCATGATTGCACAAAATTAGTTAACACTTTCAATAATTAATAGGACACGGATGACACAGATTAAGCGGATAATCACTGATAAAAATGGCATTTTTCATAAATGATAAAAAGTAGTTTATCCTGTTAAATAAAAGCTACGCTATTTCACAGGGTTTACACTTTTACATAATTTACAAAAAACCTTATTTTTATGCTTTTAACCTTAATAGAAAAAATAACAACATCCTCTACAAAACCTTATTACCTTATTTTCAGCCGCATAATAAGGTAATAAGGTTAATATCAGGAATTAATTTCATCTGCTACTAAGGTTCAAAATTTAAAAGAATAAGGTTTTCTTACAATAAAAAGTGTAAACTGATAAATATAAAATGCCATAAAAATCAGTGTAAATCAGTCAAATCAGCGTTATCAGTGTTCTATTATTAAAAAAAATTACTTATCAGAAATGTAAACTACGATATGAAAAATGCCATATTTACTCTGTTATTTTTTGTTAGTTGTTTTTTCAATATTCTCAATGCACAGCAGTCGGAAATCAAAGTAGTTGTTTCGGGTATAGATACAATTGCCGGGACATTGTACATCGGGCTTTATAATGACAAAGCAGGTTTTATGAACACCGACAGCGCTTTCAGAAAAAAATTGATTAAGGTTGACGATAGCCTTGCACATCTTCAGTTTTTTTCACTTTCAGAAGGAAATTATGCTATTGCCGTTTTCCAGGATATTAACAATAACGGCATTCTTGACCAGGGCCTTTTCGGAATTCCGGTTGAGCCGTTTGGATTTTCCAATAATCCCAAGTTAAACTTTGGCCCTCCGGGGTATAAAAAAGCAAAATTTTTTCTCGAAAAAAAAGCTACCATTCTAATTAAAATGAAAACTTTCTCATTCGAATTATTAAAATGAAAAAACATATAATTTATAATCTGCTTTTATGGCTGATTTTTCCGGTGTTTACCACTATGCCGGGGATTACAGTATTGTCGCAGGAAACCGGTTATTCGCCTATGAAAGACACAAGCAGGTTTTTAAAAAACCTTGAAAAAGCTACTTCACAGATAACTTCAATCCAGAGTGATTTTATCCAGGAAAAGAAACTTGATTTTATCGATGAAACAATTATCTCGAAAGGGAAATTCGTGTTCCAGAAGGATAATAAAATCCGTTGGGAATATACCAGCCCGTTTGAATATCTCATAATAATGAACGACGGGAAAATTTATATCAACGACGGCAACAGGGCAAATGAATTCGATGCTAACTCAAACAAGCTTTTTCAACAGATAAATTACATTATTGCCGGAAGTATTCAAGGAACTCTTTTAAATGATGAGACTTTATTTTCGCGCGAATACTTCGAAAACGAAGAATTTTATTATGTCCGCCTAACCCCGCTATCGTCAGGTATAAGGGATTTTTTAACAGACATTTATTTATATTTTGATAAAAACGATTATTCGGTTTCAAAACTAAAAATGGTCGAACAATCGGACGATTATACGATTATAAAATTCAGTAATAAAATTTTTAATCAAGCTGTTTCGGAAGATAAATTTAAAAAGGATTGATGAAGGCAAGATGTACTTTTTTGATAATTCTGGTAATTCACATTTTGCAAGGATGTTCTCCCGCAGGTTATCCAATATCCGAAATAACTGACAGCAAACACCTTCCAGAATTTAAACTATCCCCCTTTGACGATAATTTTAATAAAGCCGTGTTCAAAGCCCGGTTGACGTTCGGTAAACATTATTTAAGCGGGCTGATGATTTTTAAAACTGTTGACACCGGCAACATCAGGGTTGTATTTATCACAGAGATCGGATTAAAAATATTTGACTTTGAGTTTGAAAATAATGACTCTAAAAAAACTTTCTTCGTTCATTATTGTATGAAAGGCCTCGACAGGAAAATTGTGCTGAAAAATCTTGGCAACGATATCGGTTTACTTTTAAAACAAACTGAGACACAAAATTTTAAATTATTTATAGAAAAAGAAGAAAAACATACAATTTTAAAAAACATACAAGATGATAAAGCCTGTTATTATTTTTTTGATAACAAGAACAAAAATTTATCTAAGATCGAACAATCCGGCGGATTTTTTAACCGGCAAAAAGTAGTTATCTATCTTGAAAATTATCAAAATGGTTTTCCGAATATTATCAGGATAAAACAAAAAAATATTAAAATCGAAATAAATCTGTATTTAATCGAATGTTAAATGTTGTAAATTTACGTATATCAAATAACCAGCAACCTATAACAATGCTAAAAGATTTTTATAAAATTCTAGAAACTAAAAAAACCAAAGAAAACAATATTCTCAGCAAAATCAGGATTAATCCGCAGCATCAGATATTCGAAGGTCATTTCCCGAATCTGCCTGTTGTTCCCGGAGTTTGTCTGATGCAAATGATAAAAGAAATACTCTCAAAACATCTTAACAAGAAGTTGATGCTGACAAAAGCTGCAAACATTAAATTTCTCTCGATGGTAAATCCTAACGAGCAGGACACGCTTTTTGTCGAACAGGAGTATAAAGTATCGGGTGAAGAAATTAAGGTTAATGCAAAGATATTTTTTAAGGATATTACTTATGTAAAATTTCGCGGATTAACCCGTGCCACCGCTTTAAGCGGTGGCACGGATATAAAATTAATAATTATGAAAAATGAAAAAAAAATGGTTTTTCAAATTTATAAAAGAGGAAATAAC
>CBDUSJ010000097.1:0-8284 GCA_965369845.1 uncultured bacterium
GCTTTTTATACCAGACTCTTTCATTATTTATAAATTCGGATTTTATGAATAAAAATACCTTGTTTTTATCCAAATTTCATTAATTTTGCGCGTTTTTATTTATTAACTAATACAAATTTACTATGACAAGATCATCTCTGCTCACCTTGCTGCTCGGCTTACTGATTTCATTTAACACACAAGCCGAAACGTTTACTCAGTCTTACAAATTTGAAGAGCCCGGAATTATCAAAGCTTATGACGATTATATTGAACTTAGCTTTGCCGACTGCCTTAATTTTGGCGATGAAGGCGCTCCGCTATTGCCTTATTACGGCGCTGCTCTATTATTGCCACAAGGAGAAGAAATTACCTCTGTTAGAATTATTTCCGCAGAATATTCTGATTTTTGGGAAAATATCAGAATAGTACCGGCTTCACGTCAGTTCCCGATCTCAAAACCAGCCCCCGAAAATTACAAACCGATGCCTGATATTTTGGTTTATAATTCCAACCAAGCTTATCCTCAGGAAAATATTAGTCAAATATCAACACATTTCCTTGCAGGTTTTTCCATTGCATCATTCAATCTTTGTCCTGTTATTTATTTTCCCGCACAGAATAAAATTAAATACCTTACAAGTGTTACTGTTGAAATTGAAACAAAACCAAGCGTGAAAATCATTCGCCAGCCGGCAATTCACAGCAACAAAACTCTTATCGAAAAACGGATATCGGCCATCGTTGATAATCCGGAAAAAACAGCAACTTATTTTTTCCCGCTATTCAGGGATGATGATGAATATGACATGCTGTTTATAACCAGAAACAGCTTTGTAAGTTGTTTTGAAGAATATATCCAGTACAAAACCTCTACCGGATTCATGGTGAAAGTCGTAACAACTGAAGAAATATTTTCTTCTTATACAGGCGTTGACAATCAGGAAAAAATCAGGAATTGTATTATCGACTACTATGAAAATACCGGTATTTCATTTGTAATTCTCGGAGGCGATGCCGACCCGACAAACGCGAATGACAAAATCATTCCACACAGGGGATTTTATGTAAACACCGGATACGAAACTGAAAATGATTTGCCGTCCGATATGTATTATGCCTGTCTTGATGGTAACTGGAATGATGATAATGATAATAAATGGGGAGAACCCGGCGAAGAAGATATCTATGCAGAGGTTAGCATAGGTCGAATATGTGCCGATAATGTAAGTGAATTTGCAAATGCACTGAACAAACTAATACTTTATCAGGATAATCCCGTAATTGAGGATATTGAAAAAGCGTTGATGATAGGCGAAGAACTTGACGCTTCCACATTTGGAGGCAACTATAAGAATGAAGTTGCCGAAGGAAGCAGCAACTTTGGTTATACAACCGTTGGTGTCTCAGATAATTATACAGTGACCCGGCTTTATGAAATGCTCGGATACTGGAACAAAAATGACGTTTTTGAAGAATTCAGCCAAAATGGATGCCACCTGCTGAATCATCTTGGACACTCTTCGGTAGGTTATAATATGAAAATGTACAACAGTGACCTCACAACATACAATTTTCAGAACGATGGTATTACCCGGGGATATGTAATCGGCTATTCACAGGGTTGCTATAACGGGGCTTTCGATAATCGTAATTCTTCCGGTTCGTACGGGAGCGATTGTTTTGCCGAAAAAATTACTACCATAGAAACAGCCGAGGTCGCCTCAATAGGGAATTCCCGTTACGGATGGTACATGCAAGGTAACACAAATGGCGCTTCACAATATTTCGACCGTCAGTTTTATGATGCAGTATTTGGAGAAAATATTACCCTTATAGGAACTGCAAACGGTGATTCAAAAGAAGATGGCGCTTCTTATATTATGGCAAATAAAGTTTTCCGTTGGTGCGCTTACGAGACTACTCTTTTTGGCGATCCAAGTATGGACATCTGGACAGCACAACCGGAGGACATTAATGCTTCTTATTTGGCTGCAATTCCTTTTGGATTAGGAACAATGGACGTTACTACCGACGCTCCTTTTGCCAGAATCGGATTTGTTCAGGATGGTCAACTTATCGGACGTGCAATTGCTGATGAAAATGGGAATTGTACTATTAATTTTTTTGAACCCGTTTCGTCTGTTGAGCCTATCAATCTGTCAATTATTGCACATAACAAAAACAGGTTGCAGGCTACTATCACAGTTATCGGCGATCAACCATACGTAATTTTCGAACATTATGAGATTAATGATTCAGGTGGTAATAATAACGGTGAACCGGATTTCGGAGAAACAATACAACTTGGCATTGGGCTGACAAACTTAGGAAACGTGGCTGCCGAAAATGTAATCGTTAATCTCAGCTCTGCAGATCCATATATCACATTGCCGTATCTTGCTGTTGATTTTGGAGATTTTGATCCGGGTGAAACAATTTTCATCGAAGACGCTTTTTCCGTAATAATTGCCTCAAATATTCCCGATCAGCATCAGATTATAATCACAGTTAATGCAAATGGTCAGGAAACCTGGACATCAGATTTTTCGATGATAGCAAATGCTCCTGACCTGATAATTGGCGCTATGACTATTGATGATGCAGCAGGTGGCAATGGAAACGGAATACTCGACCCGGGTGAAATCGCCGGCTTGTCGGTTCCACTGGTAAATGATGGGCATTGTACTTCACCGGATATATTTTCGACCTTATCATCGCCAAATACTTTTGTTAATATTACTTCTGCAAATTCAAATATCAGCGGTCTTCAACAATTTGAAAACGGGACTCTTTATTTCGAAATTGAAATTGCACATGAAGCAAATATTGGTGATGTAGCAGAGTTGCTTCTCGAGCTAACTTCCGGCGATTATGAGTTCGAAAAAACATTTGAACAAAAAATAGGACTGATACTTGAAGATTTCGAAACCGGTAATTTTAGTCAGTTCGACTGGGAGTTTGAAGGTAATCAACCATGGGAAATATACGCTTCCAATTCTTATGAGGGAATTTACTGTATCAAATCCGGAGAAATTAATAACAATCAGTCAAGCGAGGTTAAAATATCTGTACTTGTTACTGCCTCAGACTCAATTTCATTTTACCTCAAAGTTTCGTCTCAAGCTAATTCTGATTTTCTCGAATTCTACATCGATAGTCAGAAAAAAGGACAATGGGCAGGAGAAAAAAGCTGGCAACGTGTTAGTTTCCCCGTTAGCTCCGGACAGCATACTTTCAGGTGGGTATATGACAAAAATAATTATGGTTCGAATGGTGAAGATTGTGCCTGGATAGATTATTTAATATTCCCTCCAATAGTGCGAACTACTGTTTACGCCGGCCCGGATGATGAAATTTGTGAAGGCGAAAACTACATACTGCAGGCGACTGCATCCAATTATACGGATATTAACTGGACTACATCCGGCACCGGTGCTTTTGATGATAATACAATTCTGAATCCTGTTTACACAACCGGTCAGGATGATATTTCGACCGGTTCGGTTATACTCACAATTACTGTTACAGGTAGTGGAAATGAAATTGTTTCCGACAATATGACACTTTCTATCATGGAATTGCCGTCTGTTCCTGATCAACCTATGGGTGATGTTGAGCCATGTACAAATTATGGTACCACTTACCAGTATCACACAAATACAGTGCAATCTGCCGATTATTATATTTGGGAATTACTTCCTGATGAAGCCGGTACAATAAGCGGAACCGGAAGAAATGTTTCAGTAGTCTGGACACCGGATTATGTTGGAACTGTGTTTATCCATGTTAAAGCAGTTAATGACTGCGGCGAAAGCGATTTCTCGGAAAGCCTTGAAGTACAAGCTGAAATTTGTACGGGAATAAATGAAAACACTTTGGCAAAAACAGAAATACTTCCTAATCCCAACAATGGTATTTTTGAAATTAAACTTTCCGGTTTTACGGCAGATGTCAATATCTGCATTTGTAACGCCTTAGGACAAAAAGTGTTTAAAAAAGTTATCAGAAAAGAAAATATTTCCAACACCTGTTCGATTGATCTAAGCAACCGGAAAAACGGAATTTATTATTTAACTGCAACTGATAAATCCGGAATTGTAAAAGCTAAAATTTTGATTAATTAACAAAATATTTCAAATATGAAAAGCTCATTTTTTTTAATGAGCTTTTTTTTATTTGAATAAAAAATTTTTTAAGAAATGAAAAAACTTATTGCTCTAATTTTATTTACAGGAATTTTATTCCCTGGTTTTTCTCAAAATATTTTTTTTAAAGATACCTCTCTGATACCTACCGGGTTTTTTTATAATTTGTCATATCCGGTTTCCGGAATTGAACGTTTCGACGGAACTTATGATTGCTCTGCCAATTCGCTCAAAAACTGGAAACAGATTTATTTTGAACTCGGAAAAGCAAGCCTGTTTCCCGAAGCAATTACTCCTTTTGGAAATATTGATGAAGAAGTAAAAGAATTACTTCATAAAGGAGTTATCCCTTTTGGTTTTTTGGATTTCCGGTACAACAGAATTATTGGAGAAAACAGGTCGGTTTTTGAACAAAACAACGCCGGTGATCTTTTAATTAAGGATTCGGAATTAATTTCTGAATTTACGGTTTTTTCTGCTGCTGCTCTAAAGGATTTTGCCCACAACGGTTCAAATGTAAAATTTCTGATATCAAAGGATTTTTATTTTTCAAATAATGACTTACCTCTATTTTTTGAAATAGATTTTGATAATAACTCCGGCTTTCTTAATTGCAAATTCGGAGATATTTTAAATATTAATTATTCCCAAACCGGAGCAAAAACCATTTTTGTAAAGGCACACTATCCTGACGGCAAAGTACAACACGCAAGGTTTTATTTCGATGTCAGAGATCTTTTGACCCCTCAACCATCGGACACCTGGCTTGTTGAAAGCGAGATACCGTACAACGGAAATTACGCTTCAGGCGACGTATTTTTATATCTTGCCGACGGGCATACAAATCTTGAAAATCCTGTTATAATTTCAGAAGGTTTCGACTTGACAGGAGAAATGGATTGGGAGGTGCTTTATAATTTATTTAATCAGCAAAATTTACTCGAAAATCTCGTTTCGGAAGGCTTTGATGCAGTAATCCTGAATTTTCATGAACCTTTGACATATATCCAGGAAAATGCTTTTCTGTTTGTAAAACTATTACAAACGGTAAACGATACTATTAATTACCGAAAACCCGTTTCAGTGGTCGGGCCAAGTATGGGAGGGCTTGTTTGCAGATATGCTCTTACTTACATGGAAAATGAAGGCTTAAATCACAACACCGAACTTTTTATTTCTTTCGATGTGCCTCATCAGGGAGCCAATATGCCACTTGGTTTGCAGTATATGTGTTATTTTTTCAAAGACCTTGACCCAGGTGTCCAGGAAATACTCGACCTGCTGAGTAGCCCGGCTTCCCGCCAAATGTTGGTGTATTTCTACACCGATCCTCCATCGAATACTGCAACACACGATATTTATTTCGATGACTTGCTCAACGATTTTTTGAGCATTGGAAATTACCCTCAGAACCTGCGAAAAATAGCTATCTCCAATGGCCGGGGAGATGGGATAGGACAACCTTATGATGCAGGAGACCAGTTAATATTGTACGAATACAATAGTTTATTGATCGACATAACAGGTAATATATGGGCTGTTGAGAATAATGCCACAGGACAGATATTCGAAGGTTTGATCGATATGCCCTGGCCCCTGCCAGATGATGAACTTGATGTTATTGTTTTTTCCGAAAAACCTTACGATAACGCACCCGGCGGTAGCAGGTCAACCCTGGCTGATATGGATTCTATCAGCGCTCCTTATGGCGATATAATTGCTTTGCACGGTAGTCACTGTTTTATTCCTACTGTCAGCGCCCTCGACCTTAATGTTTCCGACCTGTTTTACAATGTCCTCGAAGATCCTCAAATCATGCAGAAGACGCCATTCGACACAATCTATGTCGCTGATGAAAATTATGAGCATATTTATATTTCTGCCGGCATTGCACAAATTATTTTCGATGAAATAATGACTACTAAACAACATCGGCAAATAATTAATATCTCTGCCGGTTGGAGCAGCTTATCGTCATTTATTATACCTGGTAATCCGGAGATAGATTCAGTTCTTCAACCTTTAATCAATGAGCTTATCATAATACAGCATTTCGGGGAAATTTACTGGCCTGACGGTGGAATAAACACTATCGGCGATTTGGACAATCAGAAAGGATATTTAATTAAACTCGGAATTGAAACTCAACTAACCATATCAGGATTCCTAATGAGTGAAAAAACCGTAACCATCTCGCAAGGATGGAATCTTATACCTGTTCTTTCCCCGATAGATGTGGATATTATGGAACTCTTTTCCGGAAATATCGAAAATGTTGAAATTATTAAAGAAGCAGCAGGATATAAAGTTTTCTGGCCTGCAATGGGAATTTCCACACTTCAGAATCTTCAACATGGAAAAGCATATTTTGTCAAGGCTTTGGATGAGTTTACAATTGTTTATTAATTACACGGGCTAAATCATTGTTGTAAGCAAATATAAACACTTTGAAAATGTTTATGAGCTCAAATTCTTTTGATAATAATTCAATATAACACGTTTTGCAAACATAATCTTTATTTACAAAAAACGTAATTATTTAACCTGAAAAATTCATCACGCAAAGACGCCCCGATACAGTCATTCCTTATTAAATATACTTTGCATTTCATAGAGTAAACTTCCTTACGGTATAAACAAAGGCGTAAAATTTTGCATTGAAATAATTTAATGCATGCAATACTTTTTTTATTTATATTTGCTGCATGAATATTACGCGATGATTGAAAAACCATTGGAGGCTACCAAAAATTGAAAAGCAATAAACATTATGCTCACAGAAACAAAAATGCGAAATCGGATTTTCGAACGAATGCAACATATTTCATCAGTACAGATATCAGAGTTGGATAAATATTTAAAAACGTTGGAAAAGCAAAGTACCAGGTTGATAAAGACAAAATAATATAATGACAAAGGAAGACTTTACTGCTCGCTTATCGGATATTGAATGGGAAGACTTTGAGGTAAAACAGTCAAAGCGTGAAATTCCGCATAATTCCTGGGAAACAGTAAGTGCTTTTGCGAATACAGCAGGAGGTTGGTTGGTTTTCGGGGTAGGCAAAACAGGAAAACAGTTTGAGATAACCGGAGTAGAAAACGTAGAAAAAATTGAGCAGGATTTCACCACTACCCTTAGAGGTCAGAAATTCAATGTTCAAGTAAATCCGGTTTGTAAAAAATATCATTTTGATGGCAAAACAGTACTCGCTTTTTACCTGCCACTATCTGATAAAAAACCTGTATATTTCAATTCACTTGCCAACACTTTCATTAGAACGGCAAGTGGCGACCAGCGGGCAACGAAAGAAGAAATTGATGCTATGTTTCGCAATCAGGCTTTCGGAACACAGGCCTTAAAGCCGGTGGAAGGAACGTCGGTAAGCGACCTCAATCAATTATCTATAGATCGCTATCGGGATTATATGTCGCGTTTCAATCCATCTGTTTCCTATAACAGACTAAAAATGGATGAGTTTCTTACAAAGCTAATGGTGGTGGAAAATGAAAAAGTCACTTATTCAGGCCTGTTGTTTTTTGGCAAGGAAGATAGCATTCAAAGGGTTTTTACCGATTTCAGAATTGACCTGCTGGAAATTCCGGGAACCAGTTATTCGGATGCCAAAGTGAGATATACTTACCGTCTTGCCGAACAGGAAAACTTGTGGGAATATTATTTTGAGCTATTCGACCGTCTCCGGGGAAAAATAAACCTTCCTTTCAAATTAACTGCCGAAGGCTTTGCCATCGAAGATTATCCTTATCTTGATGCCCTGCGTGAAGCACTGGTCAATTTATTGATGCACACAGATTACTTTAGCCCGGGCAAGCCCCGTATCAGAATTTTTGATGACCACATCGAATTTATGAACCCTGGTGCGCCGCCAAAAACAATTCACGAGCTACTTCGCACCGATCAATCACTTCCAAGAAATCCGATAATTGCCAGACTGTTTCGGGCTGTTAAGCTGGCAGAGAATGCAGGATATGGTTTCGATAAAATGATAAGGGGATGGAAATCTTATTCGGATATTGAACCGGAATTTGAAGCCACAATTGATTTGACCATTGTAAAGTTTTATCTTTCTTCAAAAACTGTGGAGAAAATTGTGGAGAAAACTGTGGAGAAAACTGTGGAGAAAACTAGGGAGAAAACT
>CBDUSJ010000098.1:0-8280 GCA_965369845.1 uncultured bacterium
ATGAAAAACTCAATTACTAAAATCCTCGCAGTCTTATGCTTTTTAGCATTAATCACTGCACAGCATGAAATATGTTTTAGCCAGGAAGTTAGCAATTCAACTGCCTGTAAAGTTGCTGTAAAAATGATGTATCAACTTACAAAATCAAACAACAATTATTTGATTAAACAAGTTGAGATAAAAAATCCGCTTGACGAAACAAAAAATCTTGGCTATATTTTTCTTTTTGAAAAAAGCGGATACATTGTTGTTTCGGCTGATAAAAAACTGCCTACGGTAATTGCTTATTCCGATAATACCGGTCTTAGTGAAAATCCTGAATACAGAAATAAGTTTATTGAACTGCTGCAGTGGGATTTAAAATACAGAAAAGCTAATATTTCCAAACTTCCCGAAAAATTAATTGCCGGAAGAGAAATGGAGTGGGACCGGTTTTTAAGCGAATCAAAATACGAAAATGAACAATATGATTATCGTGGGGAAATATTGTTGAAAACCAACTGGTCGCAGGGATATCCTTACAATTTGTTTTGCCCGCTCGATCCTGTAACCGGACAGCGTAGCGTTGCAGGTTGCCCGGCAGTGGCTATGGCTCAAATCGTTAATTATTTTGAAAAAACCAACAGCACGCAGTTTGACGACACTGATGACTATTACATGAATTATGCCGGCAGACATTACTGGATTGATGATGATTATCTTGAAAATGATTTTCCGTCATTCCCCCAGTTAGATGGATATCTTGATACTCTGAAAATGCACTATCAGCAAGCTGCAAATCTTACAAATGAAGACAAAGCTGCTTTGAATTTCGCCTGCGGAGTTGCAGCAAAACAGGTTTATACATCCCAGGTATCAGGAACATTCGGAGTTGAACAGGCGTATTCCGCTTATCAGAGATTTGGATTTGAAGATGCAGAACTGCTTTATGATAACGATACGTCATTGTTTACCAGGCTGAAAAATAATATTCTTGATGGTTCGCCGGTTCATCTTGCCGTTGTAACTCCACAGTGGGATGCAGGCCATAATGTTGTTGTTGACGGAGTAAACGAAGTTGATTACTACCATATAAATTTCGGATGGGGCGGAACGTCAAACGGCTGGTACCTTATACCGGATGAAATACCTTATGGCTTAACTGTAATTGAGGGCATTATTCTTGATATCGACTTCATCTCAACAGACATCGAGGAAATCAGGCCACAATACCAAAAGATGGAATGTACCGCATTTCCTAATCCTTTTTCATCTGGTATTAAGATAGAATTAAAAACAAATAAAAGTGAAAAAGTTACTATTGAACTGATTGACAACAACGGAAAAGTAATAAGAAAAATTTTTAATGGCGATATTGATTCAGGAATTCATAATTTTACAGTTGACTGCAACGTGGATTTATCCGGATTAACTGCAGGTATTTATTTTATTAATGTTACAGCGGCTAATCAAAAACTTTCAAAAAAAATAATCTATTCTCCAAAGTAGCAACTAATATGGTTGAGTGTTTTAAAATTTCCAATTTATAATTTCTAATTTCTAATTTCTAATTTATTTATCCCCTTTCCCATCCACGGCAACTAACCGGCAGCATCCACATTTTCATCATCATATTTATTTTCTTCAAGGATATTCAAAAGAGGCTTGAATTTATTTCTGATGATTTTCCATTCATCCGGATAATCCGAGATTAAAGTTTTAACTGTTTTCTTTTGTTTTTTTAATGCATCTGTTATTGCAGCATGTGTTATCGGATTTTCATGAGCCTTTCCAATATTTTTCCCTGTAAAAGATAAGTTATTGTTTTCTACAATTATTGCAGCCCTTTCAAGGTTGTTGAGCAATTTTACCGTTCGTTTGTTTCTTTCCGTCATCTTAACTTTCGATTGATATTTATCAGTTTTTATAGTAAAATCAATATGACTCTCAAGGATTTTCACAACCGTATTTTCTTTAAAATCCACCGTGTTCCCGGCAACTAAAACGGCCTGATTGATAATTTCTTCCAGTTCATAGTGTTCGCCGGTATAGTTAATGATTTTATCTTTAACCACATCCGACAAAATAAAATTTATCTTATTTCTTTCGGAATGTTTTTCAAGATAATGCTGGCTAAGCCTTAAATAACTCAATCCGAGTTTATTATTCAATTTTGATATTTTTTTCTCTTTTTCGCTCATTTGCTCTCCGGATCTATTCAATCTTTTTGATATTATTTTAAATAGCAAATAATCATTTTTGGCATTATCAATAATGATATTGATGCTATTGCAAAGCAGGTTTGAGATTATTGCTTTTTGCTCCGGTGTTAAATTTTTTTTCTGACTGCTCAGTCCGAAATTACTTCCGTGAGGATTAAAATGGAAAAAGATAAGGTCGAATTTGTCATTTTCAATATTCTTAAACTTTACGAGAAGGATTACATAATTTTTTTCATCAAACAAATTAATTTGTGGATTATCAATCTTTTTAATTTTATATGGCAATGATTTTTTATCGAACCATTTAAATGTTGCTTTCTCCTCTCTGAGCTTTTGGATTTGTGATAATAAATTCTTTTCGATTTGAAATTCTTCAATCCTGATTTTACCATTAATTCTGGATAATCGTTCGGCTTGTAAATCTTCGGTTTCCGGAGAATAATATATTGCATCAACTACATTTATACCCTTTATAAGCTTATCTGCATTATTAAGAATTATTCTTGCCGGAAATTCATTAAATGTAAACTTATCGGCCATATCAAATGAATTTGATTGGTGTTGCAGTTTATATAAATATTTGGTATTATCATTTTTTTAGTTGATAGAATTGTTGAAGTCAGAAGTAGGTGAGTAGGGGAGTGGGGGAGTAGTGAAATAGGTGAGTAACTCAACCACTAAACTACACAACCATTCAACCAATTTAAGCCTTCCATCTCTCTATCTCTCCGTCTTCTGTTCCCGTTTTCCATAAAATTCTACCGATTAAAATTATTAACAGAGGGTAAAACTATAAAAACTTTAACACTTAAAGCAATTTTTTAAGAAAAAATTTTAGAAACTTAAATTATTTCTTAAGTAAAACACTTTAAAATCTTAACTAAAAATCAAGTAAAAATAAATAGCTTAAGATATTTTGAAAAGGCTGCTTGTTGACATTACTTTTGATGGCAGTTTAAAAAAAATTCTAATTCTTAATTATTGTGATGAAACGAAAACTTGAAAGCTTGCTTAAATTTAAACTTAAAAAATTTATTAATGTTTCGCAAATATTTATTCACCCTTAAAATTAATTATTATGAACCATTGCTTACAAATGAGATACCTGCATTTCCAAACTAACTCTTTCAAAAACCAACATTCAACAACCAAAGATGATTTGTCGATACACAAAAGGGTTGCTGCTATCCTGAAGAACTGCGCGGAAGTTTTTGAACAAAAAGCCGGAGATAACATTTTACAGAAGACTTTAACCGTATTTGGCCGGCATAAGTTCATCCGGACGAATAAAATTTTTCGTCGTCCTGTAACTGCCGGCAGTTCTTCTAAATTGCGGGGTATCAATTTATTTAATCTTGCAAAATACTTTAGATGGGTTGAGGAATTTTTTAATGTCGCTCGACAAATAAATGAGACTGTCATAAATTATGCATATACCGTTAATGAGAATTTATATTACAATATGGAGAAACTTATGGAACAGGATAACTTCCGTGAACTATGTGATGATGACGGAAGCCGGTTTTTGCTGCTTGTAACGGATAATCGCCAGGTAGCAGTCAATACTTTTTCCGCATCAGTTCAAACAGGTTTTAAAAATTACCTTCTCGGGTTGAGAGACGAAATAAAATACCGGAAACAGCTTTTTAAAAAGAAGGTGTTACATTTTTTCGAAACAAGCCTGATACAATTTCATCGTGTAAAATCCGAAATTTTCAAGACGCGGACAAATTCATGCAATATCAAAATAGTATTTGAAATTACAAACCCTGAAAGATGTTTTATTGAAATTAAAAACATATCTTCGGTTAGCACAACTTTTTCTAAAACTGAAACGAAGATAAAATTATCTGCAAATAAAAATAAACAGAGTGTTATTTCAAGCGCTTTTAATGACATGGCAAATAAGATTGTTTTCGGCTGGGATAGATTATTTCAGACTTACTATAAAAAAGAAATCATTATTTTGCAATGCCCCGGTTATCCCTAACAAACATAAAAATTATGTATTCTGATTGATTTTTAGTATTTCCGGTTTTCTGTAAAATTTTTAGAAATGTAATTGTCGAACGAAAGACAAACTTCGCTGCTAAAAGAAATTCCGTTGTTAATCAATATCTTCCATGTTTTTTCAGGAATATCGGTCAAATCAGATTTTTGGATGTTATTTTTGATAATCGAAAAAATAATTCCCGCATTAAAATTATCCCCGGCGCCTATGGTGCTAACCGGCTTTATGGGGTTTACAGAGTATTCCGAGAAAAATTTATTAGTAAAAAGATGAACATTGCAGGGGCCTGAGGTATAGATTAGATTGGCGTTGCTATACTCTGAAATTAAATCAAAAACTTCTCCGGCTTCATTTAATCCGAACATAACCCTGAAATCCTCGTTTGAAGCTCTTATAATATCCGAGTAAGCAAAATTTTCATAAATATATTTTTTCAGCGCCGGTATCTCTTTTTTGTGCGGACTTCTGATATTCGGATCGTATAAAATTATTGCGCCCTTTTCTTTTGCTTTCTTTACAAAGGTTATAACAGCTTTTCTTACTTCGGGGATAAGCGAATAAAAAGACCCGAATAAAACCACATCATTTTTGTTTACATCAGGGAAATCCTGTTGCAAACGTTTTTTCGGATAGGATTTGTAAAATGAATAATGAGCATCCTGATTTTTATCAAGAAATGCAAGCGATAGAGATGTTTGCGCTTCGTTGAATTTTGAAAGATAATTTGTTTTTACACCGTTTTTGTTCAGATAATTTTCAATCAAACGGCCCAGGTTGTCATCGCCTATCTCGCTGATAAAAAATACATTTAGCCCGATTCTACCTAATGAAATACAAGAATTTAACATCGAGCCGCCCGGCCTTCCGGTTATAATTTCATCTTTCCTGAAAATAATATCATATACCGTTTCGCCAATAGCGTAAATCTTTCTCATAATTTAGAATTTCTTCAATAATTTCAGATGATGTTTTGATAAAGCCGGTACAGATTTCAGAGAAGACATTATTTTCTTTTGCAAGAATTTTTCCTTCTTCGGTTCCCAAATCAAAATTTATCAGTTCTTTACATTTTAGCGTGCCGTATTTTTTAACGAAACTGCTTTTAAACATCTTTACACGTGATTCAAGAAATTGTTTTTTATCATAATCATGTTTGTCAAAGTCACCGTATTTTGCTCCTATTAACATAAGAGCGCCGGTAACAGCGCCACAGGTTTCTCCTTCAAACATGCCGGCGCCAAAACAACTTGCAACCCGCCTTGCTGTTTTTACATTAATTCCGAAATCTTCGCAATAAGTTGTAAATACTGCCTGTGCGCAGTTCAGGTTTGTTTTAAAAGCGTCAACAGCTTTGTTAGCATTTTCGGGCATAGTGTTGTAATTTTAATAAGAATATAAACACTGAATAAAAAAAATCCCGAAACCGGATATAAGTTTCAGGGATATTTTTGTACGGATGAAGGGACTCGAACCCCCACGCCTTGCGGCACCAGATCCTAAGTCTGACGCGTCTACCAATTCCGCCACATCCGCTTTTAAACGGCTGCAAAGATACGTCATTTTTTTTTGTTTAAAAAACTACTTTTTAAAGCCGTTTTTTATTTTCATTATTTCGGCATTTTTCATATTCCTGTTTGCAATTCTGATAAATAACCATTTAAAGAATAGAACACTGATAACGCTGATTTTACTGATTTACACTGATTTTTATCCGTTTAATCTCCCGAGTTTTCGGGGCAGGCTGTGTCATCCGTGTTCTATTAATTATTAAAAGTGTTAACTAATTTTGTATAATTATGAAAAATGCCTTTAATAGTTTGTATTTTTGCCCGATATGAATTATTCAGAGAATTTTTTTTACCTAAAAAAACATTTTAGCCTGGAGGAGGATTTTATTGAATTGAAAGAGTGCAATCTCCAGATAATTAATATCCCCTTTAAATCGGAAAGCTATAAAATATTACCGGGCGAAGAAAGCTACGAAAACCAGGGCATACAATTTCCCCGTACGCCTGATTATCAGAATGCCATTTCTCCTGAAATTAATGAGTTTCTGAATCTTGCCGATTCCAAGGTTTATGAGAATAAAAATTTTACGTATTCTGTTTTTAAACCGGCAAAAGAAGAAAAAGTAAAAAATATTATTATACTCTTTCACGGATTTAATGAGAAAACATGGACAAAATACTTGCCATGGGCTACAAAGCTGGTGGAATCTACCGGCAGAGCTGTTGTTCTGATGCCTATTGCTTTTCACATAAACAGAGCTCCTGCCGACTGGAGTAATTACAGAATGATGAACGATTTAAAATATATCAGAGAAAGTTTATTTCCTGCAATTGTCAGTTCATCATTTGCTAATGTGGCAATAAGCACAAGACTTCATATTTTGCCTCAAAGGTTTTTCTGGTCAGGCTTGCAGACATTTTATGACGTAATTCAGTTAATCAAAGAAATTCGTTCAGGTTTACATCCAATTATTGACGCAGATGCAGGAATAAATTTTTTCGCTTATTCCATCGGCGCATTTCTTATCCAAATTCTTATGATGGAAAATTCGGAGGGATATTTCTCCGATTCAAAATTATTTATCTTTTGTGGCGGGCCGGTCTTCAACAGGATGTCGCCTGTCAGAAAAGCTATTCTCGACAGCGAGGCGGATATTGCGTTGTATTCTTTTTTTCTTGAACAACTCGAAAGTTACCTGAAAAAAGATAAAAGACTGGCTCATTATTTTGGTCATTCTCATCCCGAAGGTTTTGTTTTTAAATCTATGCTGGATTATAATAAAATGAGGGAATTCCGTGAAGATAAATTAGCCGGAATATCAGATAGGATTTTTGCGATTGCGCTGAAGAAAGACCATGTTGTGCCTTCGTACGAAGTGATAAATACATTACAAGGCGCCGGGCGTAATATTCCGGTTAAAGTTAAGGTTATGGATTTCCCATATAAATATTCGCATGAAACACCATTCCCTGTAAATATTGTAAATAAATCGATCAGAAATGATGTAAACAGGTGTTTTGAAAAAGTTTTTAATGAGGCTTCGGAATTTCTGAAATAGAAACTAATTCCGGGGCAAACTCTTGAAACTCATCCGATGACTCCGAGGCATCGGATGAATATTGAGGTTTATAATTGCAAATATCATTATACCGGCGCTTATCCACTGAACAAAAGATAATTTGGCATCATTAAAAATATAATCAAAAAAAATTGCCGAAATCGGAAAAAACAATTCACAGATAATAGCGATTATAGCCTTGATTTGATTCAGTCCGTAATAATAAAGAAAAATTGCTCCTGACCCGGTCGTAAAAGCGATGATGAAAAAAATCAACCAATTGAAACTTGTTGTAAAAAAAAACTGGGAAAGAGTTCCTGTAAGCAAAACATAAATCAACATAAAAATACTTGTAAAGCCGTACCGGAAAAATGTGGCTGTTTTAAAACTGTATTTCATCAATATTTTTTTACTGAAGACTGTTGAGCTGCCAAAAGAAAATGAGGCAAGAAGTGCAAATAAAGCAGCATAAATAGTGTCAGCACCGGTTTTTAGGTTTGGGAGGCGAAGGCCAAAAGTCAGGAAATATCCGCCGATTATTGCCACAGAAGCCCAGATAGCATAGTTTTTTCCAGGTCTTTCTTTTAGCAATATTGTTGCGAGTGCAATCCCGAATATCGGTTGTAGTTTTTGCAGAAGAAGAACTACAGTGAGATGTTGGAAATTTACAAGAAACAATGCTTTAACAATAGCCATCGTTCCAATTGCTCCGCCAAACAAAGCAACAAGCGAGAAAAATAAAATGTCGGAAGCAGTGAAACCCGGCAGTTTCCGGTATTCTTTATACAGAAAAATATTCATTAAAACGAACGGGATAATATGGAATATAAAAACAACATAGCTTACATCAAGATTGTACAAACTCGGTGTAAGGGCTATCCCGTCAAAACCCCATAAAATTGCCGACAGGCTAACTGCAACGGCTCCTATAATTGTTGCCTTCCTGGCTTTCTTTGGCATAATTTTTTAAACTGCGGGCAAAGATAAACTGTTTAAGATTA
>CBDUSJ010000099.1:0-8264 GCA_965369845.1 uncultured bacterium
ATGTTGTGCGATGCCGCAGGGTTAGGTATTATTTGCTGGGTTGTATGGTTCTTGGATTTTTGTTTCGGAATTGCATTTTCCGGATAACGACCATGCTAAAAATAATTCTTTTTACGTTTCCCTTTTTTTCTGCCACCGTCATTTTCTTCGGCAAGATCAACTCTTACACGGCGGCCTTTAAATTTAGTGTTATTAAAGGAATTCAATATTTTAGAAGTATATTTTTCTTCTACTTCGAAAAATGAAAAACTATCTTTTAGGTCTATAGTTCCTATATTAATATCACGATCTTTTGTATTATCATTGATCATTCCAATAATGATTTTAGGAACAACACCATCTTTTTTGCCTATGTTAATGAAGAATCTGTTATAATTGCCATTTTCTCCTCTTCTTCTGCGCCTATCACCACGGCTGCCACCATCTATTTTATCACGTTTGTCTCGTTTGTTTTCTGCTTTCTCATTAAGGTCCGGAGCATTTTTATAATATTCCAGAAATCTATTAAACTCCAGCGATACAAAGCGTTTAATTATTTGTTCTTTACTCAGCCATTCAAGTTTTTTATTGACTGTATCCATAAACGGAGCAATTTGAGTTTCATCCACTTCAACATTTTCCATTTTGTCAATTAACTTAAAAAGTTGTTTTCTGCATATTTCAGCTCCGGTTGGTATCGGTAATTTTTCAAAATATTTACCTATGTTTTTTTCTATTTGCGGTATCTTGTTTTTTTCCCGGTAGTTGACAATAGCAATGGAAATCCCCGATTTACCTGCACGTCCGGTACGGCCACTTCTGTGAGTATATACATCGTTTTCTTCAGGTAAATTATAGTTAATTATATGGGAAATATCGTTCACATCAATACCACGAGCTGCTACATCGGTAGCCACCAACATTTGTAACGTTCTTTCCCTAAACCGTTTCATTACATGGTCGCGTTGAACTTGCGACAGGTCTCCATGAAGTGCATCGGCATTATATCCGTCTTTTATAAGTTTATCGGCAACTTCTTTGGTTTCAATCCTTGTCCGGCAAAATACCAATCCATATATATCAGGATTAATATCAGCAATGCGTTTAAGAGCTAAGTAACGGTTGCGGGCATGTACCTGATAATAAATATGTCGAATGTTTTCAGCTCCGGCATTTTGTTTTCCTACAGTTATTTCTACAGGGTTGTTCATATAGTTTTTAGCAATGCGTGCCACTTCTCTCGGCATAGTTGCTGAAAACAGTAAGGTTCTTTTAATATCAGGTGTTTTTTCTAAAATACCGTCCAATTCATCGCGAAATCCCATGTTAAGCATTTCGTCAGCTTCATCCAAAACAACTGTTCTGATATTAGCAATATTTGCAACTTTACGTTTAATTAAATCAAGCATTCTTCCGGGAGTGGCAACAATAATGTGCGCTCCTTTTTTTAGCGCATTGACCTGAGTGTCGATAGGTGCTCCACCATATACCGGCACTACCCACAAATCTTTTATGTATTTCGAGAAATTTTGCAAATCCTTGGAAATCTGGATACATAATTCCCGTGTTGGCGCTAATATTAAAGCTTGAACTGATTTGTTCCGAATATCTATTTGCTCAATTATAGGCAAGCCATAAGCGGCTGTTTTACCTGTTCCGGTTTGAGCAAGTCCTACTATGTCGTTTTCTGTTCCAAAGAAAATTGGTATTACTTTTTCCTGAATTGGTGTTGGTTTTTTAAATCCCAGATCTTCAATCACCTTCAATAAATTGGGCGACAAGCCCATTGAATTAAATGTTAACATTTTTTAATTTTAAAAATTTGAGCTGCAAAATTACGGAAAGTTATTAAGGTAAGGGGAATAAAGTTATTAATTTTCAGTAAACCGTAATATTTATTTGCCGGAATGTATCAGCGATTTTTTTCTATATTTAAAGCAATTATTTTTGACATTAGTTATTTACAAATCTCAAATCTACAATCTCAAATCTACAATCTCAAATCCCAAATCTACAATCTTAAATCTCAAATCTCAAATCTCAAATCCCTATCTCTCCCCTTCGCATTACATCAACCAATTGACATACCCGGATTCCATTTTATTTTTGAAGGTTTAGCGCCTATATTTATTCCTTCAATAAAAATGTCAACACATTCTTTCATATCCTCGTGATATCCTCCTTCCAAAACCGCAAAAACATTTTTGAACGATTTGCTTAATTTGTAGCCACACTCATAATATGAATGCAACGAAAATACCAAACCAAGTATTTTATCTTTCCTGTAACCGTCGAAGCCCGCTGAAACACCAACAACATCGGGTTTAAATTTTAATGCTCTTTCTATAATTTTATCTACGATGGCAAGGAATTCTTTTTCGCCGCTTCCTGCACGCAACGGCAGGTTAAGAGTATAACCAAGTCCTTCGCCCTTACCAATTTCCATGGGTGTTCCGCTAAAAGGAAATATATTTTCCTGGTGAATAGAACAGTAAAAAACCTTATTTGACTCATAAAAAATTGATTGTGTTCCGTCTCCATGATGCCCGTCGAAATCGAGAATGAAAACTTTTTTGCCTTCATTGACCAGTTTTTGGGATGCAATTGCAATATTGTTGAAAAGACAAAAACCCGAAGCTTTTTCATACGAAGCATGATGGCCGGGCGGCCTTACAACTGCAAAGTCGTTTTGTTCCGATGCCTTGATAGTGAGGCCTACGGCAAGACATGCCGCTTCGTAACTTTCCGGGGTAAAGTATATTTCGGCAAGAACTTTTTTATTGATGCAAGCTTCTTTAATTTGCTCAATATATCGCTCGCTGTGGACAAGCCCGATATACGGTTCTCCATCAAAAACAACATCTTTTTCATTTTTAAAATCATTGATCCGGTAAGCTCCCTCATATTGGCTGGAAATATTGTGTTTAAAGAACTTTGAATTAAATAATATTTTCATAACTAACTAATAAATAATCCAGGCTAATGTTACCTGCAACCGCAAAATTAAATTTTTTTACAAAAAAAAACACTAATAATAATAATTGCCAATTGTGTTTTCATCAAATATTATTACTAATTTTGTGTTTTAATAGCAAATAATAATTGCAATGAGGAATCAGAAAATCCTTATAGTCGATGATAGTAGAGTGGTTGTAAATTCTCTGCAGGAAATAATTAAGAAAAATTTTCAGCTTGAGACAAAAATTGTTACATCAGGGAGCGATGCCTTAATTATATTAAAATCCTTTGAGGCTGATTTAATTATCATGGACATCAACCTTCACGAAAAAAAAGATGGTATTGATTACATGATGGAAATCCGGAAATCTTTTGATATTCCCGTATTATATTTAACAGTGATGTCCTCGCCTGCCATATTAGAAAAAGCAAAAAAAACAGACCCTATCGGTTATTTGCTAAAACCATTCCTTGAACTGCAGTTCATTACTATGCTTCAAATGGCTCTTCATAAAATAGAAATTGATAAAAAACTTAAAGAAAGTGAGGATAAGTTTCACTTGCTCACCGAAAATTCGCACGATATTGTACTTATTTTAAATACTAAAGGAAAAATAATATTCGGAAGCCTGGGTTTAAAAACTATTTTAGGATTTGACACCGAGGAATTTTTAGGAAAATTTCTGATTGACGTTGTACATGAAGACGATATTGAAGATATTTCATTGACTTTTGAAAAAATCCTTGAAAAACCGGATAAAAAAACAAAATCCGAAATCAGGATGAGGGACAGGAATAATTCATGGCACACACTCGATTGTACTTTGATAAATCTGTTGGACAAGCCATCGATAAAAGGAATTATTCTTAATGCTTATGATATTACAGAACGCCGAAACAGCGATGACCAGCTTAAGGTACTGATAGATAAAATGGAATGGGCAAACTTTGAATTAAACACTTCAAATGAAGAATTGAGCAAAGCTAATGTTACCAAAGACAAATTTTTTAATATCATAGCACACGATCTCAAAAATCCGTTCAATAGCATACTTGGTTTTGCAAATCTTCTTTATGATGATTATGATGGTTATGATGATAATGAAAAGCGTGACCTGATAAAGTCACTAAAAAATTCGGCAGAATCAGCTTACAAGCTACTCGAAAATCTACTTGAATGGTCGAGGTTGCAACGTGGCAAATTACCTTATTCACCTGAAAAAGCCAACATCAGTCAAATTGTAAATTACACAATCGATAGTGTTAATTCAAGCGCAAAACAGAAATCCATTACAATAAGTTCACACATTCCGGAAAAGTATTTTGCAAATGTCGATAATTATATGGTGACTGCAGTATTTCGTAATTTACTATCGAACGCAATTAAGTTTACACCTCGTAATGGCAGCATTAACTTTTTATTAAACAGAGATGATAATTTTTATGAAATAATAATTGAGGATACAGGAATAGGGATCAGCAATAAAGTTATATCAAAAATTTTTGAGCTGGAAAGTAATTATACGACCAAAGGCACGGAAGGTGAAAAAGGCACTGGACTTGGTTTGATCCTATGCCGTGAATTTGTCGAAAAAAACGGTGGGAAAATATGGGTTGAAAGTGAACAAGGCAAAGGAAGCCGTTTTTATTTTACTTTACCCGTTTGGTTGGAAAAAAAACAAAAGTAAAATTTAAAATGCAAATTTGTTAATTGGTATATGTTAATGGTGTCATATAGTTTTTATCTATAATCATTAATCATATTAATTAAAATGGGATTTTTACCATAATAAAAAAATTATTAAAATTTTCTGTTGACTTTAAAAAATATGTTTACTTTTGGCTACAATCAATTTAATTTACCAGGCAAGTTGAATCCTTTCCGGTTTTAAAGCGCTGGTTTTTAATAATAATCAATAATTAACAAGGGGGAAATATGAGCGATTCTATTTACAAAGTAATTGAAATTATCGGTTCAAGCGAATCATCATGGGAAGACGCTGCTCAAAAAGCTATTGCAAAAGCAGCATCATCGCTCGAAGAGCTTCGTGTTGCAGAAGTGGTTGAACAGGATATGAAAATCGAAGATGGCAGAATTATTGCCTACAGAATCAAGCTGAGAGTATCATTCAAATTCAGGGATGATTAAACGAAGTCGGATTGAGTTTTGATTCTGAAAAGAGATCCATCCGTATAATTTACGGGTGGATTTTTTTATGTGTATGTTTTAACCGAAAATTATTTTTAAAACATATTCTTTTTTCTCACGGCTCACGGGTATTTCATATTTTCCGATTTCAAGCATGTTGCCGTTTAGCGCTTTAACTTTAGGTATCGAAACAATAAATGATTTATGAACCCTGAGAAATTTTTCGGAAGGAAGTGTGTTTTCAAGGTTTTTTAAACTTTCGAGAGTAACAAAATAATTATTTTCACAAACAATTTTTACATACTCCTTTAATCCTTCGATAAAAAGAATTTCATCAAAACCGACTTTTACAACCTTGCCGTCGGCTTTAAAAACCAGACGTTCCTTTTTATCTTTTTCAGTCCAGCCTGTACCCTGATTTTCAAACTGCTTGCGTTGAAAATAAAGTTGCTCTTTTGCTTTGTTTACAGCCTGAAGAAATCGCTCGAACGAAAACGGCTTGAGTAGGTAATCAACAGCATCGAGTTCGAAGGCCAGGACGGCATGCTCGGAATAGGCAGTTGTAAAAATTGTAACAGGTTTGTATTTTAAAGTTTTCAGCAGATTCGTACCGCTCAGGGTTGGCATCTGGATATCAAGAAATAAAAGTTCGACCCTGTGCCTGTTAAGAATTTCAACGGCTTTAACAGGAGACCTTACTTTGTCGATTATTTCAATATCGGGAATCTTTTTTATATAATCCTCGAGCAGCTTAAGCGCAAGAAATTCATCATCTACAAGCAGTGCGGTAATTTTATTCATCGAGTTCCATACTTAAATTCACCTCAAATATCTGCTTTTTATTTTGAATAGACAAATCATATTTATTTTTATAGTTTAATTCGAGCCGCCGCCTGATATTTTCGAGCCCTACTCCGCCGGTTTTATCCTTCTGTCTGTCAGATTCATCTTTAGAATTAAGTGTGATAAATTTTACTGATTTGTTACCAACTGCTAAAATTATTTTAATAAAAGCGTTTTCGTTTGTTTCAAAATCGGTATGCTTAAAACAGTTTTCGACAAAGGGTATCAGGATCATCGGTTCTATCAGCAAGCCTCCGGACTTTCCCTCTTCCTGAAAAGTAATATTTTGGGGGGTTTCACTTTTCATCTGAAAAAGCTCGATAAATTTACTGATATGTTCGATTTCTTTTGTTAGCTGAACTTTTTTTTCACGGCTGTCATAAATCACATAGCGCAGCATTTCCGACAATTTAAGTATCATTTCCGGAGTTTTCTCCGATTTTGTTACCGCAAGCGCATAAATATTATTTAGAGTATTAAAAAGAAAATGCGGATTTATCTGTGCTTTTAAAAACTGTAACTGTGCCTCGTTCTGCCTGTTGATGATCTCCCGGTTTATTTTTTCTTTCCTGATCCTGTTTTGCAGCAACTGATAAAATGTACTTATCAAAATAACGATAAACATTGTGAGTAATGCAACAAATAATAATCGACCGGCCTTTTGAGGCATAACAATATTCAATGATGTGTCAGTAAAAATTTTTAGTAAGATATATCTGAAAATCCCTGTTATAAAAATGAGAAAAAAAGCGCCAAAAAAGAATGAAATATATTTTTTTTTCTCAAGTAGTGAATTAACCAGGATTAGAGCATTAAAATAAAAGGCGAATGCAAATAAGAACCCGTTTAACGAAATTCTTAATAATGCAAAGTTGAAAGACATAAAATTGCTCAACAGTGCAGTGAATAATATTATGTACAAAAGCCAAAACCCGGCGTGTAACGTAATGCTAAAATAATTTTTTCCTATCTTGCCAATCATTATTTTTATAAAATTTTATTCGTCAAAAGTATCAGTTTATTTTTCAGCCTGAAAATTTTTTCAACGAAATACACGAAAATTTCAATGAACTACTTGGAAGGAAATAAAATGCCTAAAGTTTGGAGTGCCTAAAATGCCTAAAGTTAAGAGTGCCTAAAATGCCTAAAGTGAACTAAAATTTTAATTTCCAAACTTGTCCGTATGGATTTATAATTTCCAATTTCAAACCGTGAACGGTTACTTTTTATTTAACAGGGTCAACCGATAAATGAAAAATGCCATTCATTGAAAATAATTAACCGATGGTTGAAAATATTTTTTTGTGTTTTCTGTTTACTTTATCATTGCAACGATAAATAAATTTTAAATTAAATTAAAAAATTAAATTATGACAACAAAAATGAATCTGAAAATTATTGGAATTTTCATGTTGGCAATCAGTATGTTCGTTGTTTCCTGCAAAAAGGACGATGAAGATATCGCACAGGCAGTGAGCGAAGAAGAAGCTGTAGAAGTTGTAGAAAACTCTCTCAAATCAGGATCGGCGGGGATGGTGGAACAATTGAATGAGTCGGTTATAATTATCGAATCTTTAAACCTTAAAAACGACTATTGCGGAATGTCGTTCGACACCACAATTACAATTACAAATCCTTCCGGAACTCTTATCACTTTCGAATATACTTTTAGCTGGAACTGGTTGATAAATTGCAACATCAATAACATTCCCGAAACTTTTGATTTTTCTTACAACATGAATGGCTATTACGATGCGCCGAGGATGTCGTCTGAGGATACAGCCACACATATCTACCAAATTTCGGACTTAGATCCTGATTCGGTTTATTTTGAGTATAACGGGAATTATCAACGGCACGGAACACACCAATCAAAAATTGGTATGCAGCACTCATTTACCAGCGATTTAACCATCGAGACAAGTGAAATACTTATTGATAAAATTACCAGAAAAATTGTCAGCGGCACTGCCCATATTTATTTTATTGCCACCACTTCCTGGGGAAAGACATTTATTTATGAAGGCACTATAATATTTAACGGCAACGACATAGCCACACTTACAATTGGTGATAATGAATATAGTTTTGATTTATAGATTTGAATAAGGATATTTAAAATAAGCTGAGGCTGAGGCTAAGGATGTGGTAAGGTTTTTTTAGAAGATATTTTACTTATCCTCAGCCTTCGCTTTCACCTTAGCCTCATCCTATTTTCAAAATTTATCAAAAGGTAATTTATATTGCTTCTTATCAGCTTCTTTCTTTTTCTCTTCCATTTCTATCTTTTTTATTTATTTTTCTTTTTTCCTTTATACTCTTTCTTTTCTACTTT